>JACOTM010000062.1 GCA_016178305.1 Flavobacteriia bacterium
AATAAAGCCGCAATCACTCAGTAGAATTCGAAAAAGAATTTTAATTAGTTAAAAATTGTGAATCAATTGCAAAAGTTGGAAACAAGGAACAGAGAAAAAAAAGTCCAAACAAATTCAAAATTTAAATTCAAAACTTAAGCGTTTCTTAACTTAAGTGAACGTTTTTTTATATAAAACGGCTTAGTTTTGTGAAAAATACAGACATAATTAATACACATTAATAATGAAAAAAAATATCCTTTGCAATATTATTATTATCTTAATTCAATTATTTTGCTCAAAACATAATCACATTGCAACCAGATGCTATCTCTGGAAAGATTCTGAAATCTGACTTTTATGAATAAAAAAATCAAGAAAATAACGCATTCAAAACTTCCTGAACAATCAATACTTAACTTAGATTCTTCAAATTTTCATTTTATTGATAGTTTTCAGGGAATTATAGATGATCCTCAAAATGAAATCACTTCATTAATGGTTGGAAAAGCTTTTTTTACAAGTTCACCTAAATGGGTTGAAAAATTATTCGCTTTTCGGAATAAAATAGTTTCACTTTTCGGTTTAAAAACTTCAGGAAAAGCAGTCAATAGAAAAGAACTATTAGATAATTTTAAATGTGAAACTGGGGAGCAGTTAGGTCTTTTTAAGGTGTTCGGTAAAAACGAACAAGAAGTTGTCTTAGGAGAAGATGATAAACATTTAAACTTTCGAATTTCATTATTTCTTAGTCCTGACAAAAATGATTGGAATAAAAAAACACTGACTATATCTACAACAGTTGTATTTAATAATCGGTTTGGAAGGCTCTATTTTTTACCCGTAAAACCATTTCACAAACGTATCGTACCTCTAATGTTAAAGGGAATTATTAAACAATTAAAAAAATAAACATTGTTATTAGTCTAGAATCTCAGGTTTTAAAGATTAATTTAGACAGATTCTTAATATTTAGAAAAAATTCCAGCATTGAAAGGTGTCCACAGACATGCCGGTAAATCTGCACTTTTTAAACCTGAATTAATCCATGAGTTGCAAGTATGAAACATCCCATAGCGACCATTAGCCTGATAAAAGGCATCCGATTCCCAATTTCCTTTGTTCTTTATACAATCAAATCCACCTGATTTCTTTTTTTTTAAGGTTTTAAGAACATATTTAGTCACTAATGAATATTGCTTTGTTGTAATATTCAGTTCAACAACATTTTCAGGAAATTCCTCTTTTCTTAAATAATTTACATGAACAGCGGATTTACCTAAATAAAAAGCCGCCTCAAAAGCTGTTGAAAATTTTAAGTCAGACCATTCTGGTGTGTGTAAGAAAAAACCTTGGTCTCCCCATCCAACAGCTATGAAGTTTTTTGTTGAATCATTGGCTTTGGTATCCGTCATTAAAAATACTTTAGACCAATCTTGTTTATTTGCGTTTACGGGGAAAATAAAATCAGTATGTATCCCATCTGACTTCATATAAATAGTAACATCTTTTCCTGTTGCTTTCTCTCCAACTGTTATAACCATGCCTATTAAAGCAATTGTTAGATAACAAACAACAAAAGCAAAGAAAAATTCGATGCTCCCGATTATTTTTTTCGAAAGATACTTTAATATGTTTAAGATTTGTGTTCCCAAATTAATATTTTTTTATCATCGCCAAAAGTAGCGAATTTATTTTCAGAAATTTTAACCAAACCATTAATAGAATGCTTATGTCCACCTGTTTTTAAATCTAAACG
This sequence comes from Flavobacteriia bacterium, assembly GCA_016178305.1. Taxonomy (GTDB): domain Bacteria; phylum Bacteroidota; class Bacteroidia; order Flavobacteriales_D; family Crocinitomicaceae; genus CAIUKX01. The sequence continues at coordinate 1,739 of JACOTM010000062.1, forward strand.
TTGTATAAACCCAAAAGATTGAGAATCCCAAATTTTAATAGTTTTATCTCTACTTACACTAATAAATTGGTTATCATCATTAACAAAAAGTAAATCATAGATAACAAAATGATGTGCCGGAATTTCCAGCATTAATTTTTCAGAATCAAAATCCCAAATTTTTAATTTAGCATCTTTACCACCAGATATTAGAACATTTTGTGTTGGGTGGAAAACAGTGATAGAGGTCCCTCCTTTATGTGCCTTTTCAATCGTTTTAATTTCGTTAAAGCCTTTAGTTTCAAAAACGCGAATTGAACCATCTTGACAAGAAAGCACCAATAAATTGCCTTCTTTTGAGCATTTTATTTTTCGAATTTTACCGCAATTAAGAGGTAGATAAATTAAAAGGCTTAAATTTTCACTATCCCATACAGAAAGGTTTCCATCTGCATCACCACAATAAAAATGCTTTTTGATAGAATTGTTTTCTAAAGCAAATATCCCTTTTAGATGCTGCGTAAAATGTTTTACTTCTATTTTTTGAAAAATATCTATTATATGAACAGACCCATTTGATAAGCCAATCACACCTAAATTTTCAGAAATAAAAACAATGGAATAAACGGATTGACCTAGATTTATTGCAAATTTATCTTGCAGACCGTTTTCAATATTCCAACGCGTAACATATTTGTCAGCACTACCAGAGTACAATTGATTTAAATGAAAAATTCCGCAGTAAATAGCTGCGGAATGTCCTATTATTTCTTTTGATTTTTGAAACATTTATGCTTCTTCTTCAATAATTTCATTTTCATCATTCACTTGTTTCAAACGCTCAGCATAATCTTCTGGTAAGAATTCGAAAAAAGTATCACCTCTTAATCCTAGTCTTAAGCATTCTAATGGAATAATATCATTTGGAGCTATATTTCCTAAATTTACATTTTGACCAAAAAGTTTAATAAACCATACTTGTTGGTTTTTTTGAGGAGCTTCCCAAAGAATATTTCCAGGATCAACTTTTGCAATAATTTTATTAATAAGATAAGTATGTGCTGTTCCATTTGGTCTAAATACACCTACATTTCCAGCTTCACGACCTTCTGCGATTACTTTCCATGAACCAGCTTCCAATTCGGTACTCATCATTTTTACCCATTTTGTAGGTGATACAATAATCCCCGAATCTTTCGAACCTACTTCTGACATTACTGTTCTGGTTTTTGAAAGGCGACTAATTAATTTGCATTTTTCATCATGATCCATAATGATTGAACCATCCGAAATTTCAGCTAAATCTAAATTATATTTATCTAATAAACGGACATAATCTTCAAATTTTCCTCTTGCATGAAAAGCTTCGAATAATGTACCTCCCAAATAAGGTCTTATGCCAGCTGATTTATATAAATTAATTTTTTCTTGAAAATCGTTTGTAACATAAGCTGTACCAAATCCAAATTTGACAACATCAGTCAAATGAGCAGAAGCTTGAATAAAATTTTCTGTTTCTCGAAGACTTAAACCTTTGTCCATCATCATAGTTAGACCAGTTTGACGAGGCTTTACAATTCTTTCAGGTATATATGGTAATTCAAAATTCATAATTTCATCTATATTGGGTGCTAATTTACACATTCCAATTGGAATAATTGTTGAAATGAAATAGAATGGACCGATTTATTTTTCGAAACAAAGATAAGTTTTGCAATAAAATTCATTTGTGTTATTAATCCGATATTGATTTAAATTTGAGTGTAAAATTTTAATCAAACTCTAGGTTATTAGATGAGTCACTCCTGATTTGGATAAAAATAGAACTTAATTAATTAATCTCAATTGTTTTGTAAGATACTGGAAATAAAATTTTTATTTCTTTGTGTTTTGTAATTTGATTTCCATATATTTGAATTGTTAAACTTTAAAATATAATAACTATGAAAAAACTCTCTCTTTTTGTGGGGCTTATTTCTTTTTGTTCATTCTCCAATGCACAAAATTTTAAGCTGTTACAATCCAATGAAAATCAAATTGAAATTGAACATTTATTAGCTGAAAAAGGAAATGAATTTGTTACAATAAATAATGAACAATATATTTCATATTCTAAAAATCACAAAATAACAACTAAAACTTTGGGTTCGCCAGAACTTCCAATGTTTTCAGAGTCTGTAGTAGTTCCAAATAAAGGTGCTGTTACCATTAATGTTGAACATGATGGTTATGTCGAATATTCTAATGTAAATATCGCGCCTTCTAAAGGGAGTTTAAAAAGAAATGTTAATCCAAATGATGTTCCTTTTACTTTTGGTGCAGCTTATAATCAAAATGAATTTTATCCAGGTGTTTTGGCTTACAACAATGAACCATTTAATATTCGAAGTACGAGAGGAACATCTATTACCATTTATCCTTATCAATATAATCCTGTTACAAAAATCTTACGGATTTATCAAAATATACGTGTGAGTGTAACCACAAATCCTGCAATTTCTGGATTAAATGAGATTGAAGGAAATTCAGTAAACAATGATGAATTCAACCAAGTTTATGAAAATACATATATCAATCATACTGATTTACAGCAAAGATATACGCAAGTAAATGAAATTGGAGAAATGTTAATAATATGTCCGGAAAGTCTTGTGACTCAAATTCAACCTTTAGCTGATTGGAAAAACCAAAAAGGTATCAAAACAACGATTGCTACTCTTACAACAACAGGGAATACGAGTGCTGCAATAAAGACTTACATTCAAAATTATTACACTAACAACCCAAGTTTAATATATATACTATTAGTTGGAGATCATGCTGATGTGCCATCTTATACTTATGGTAATAATGGGACAGATGAATTATGGTCGGATACTTATTATGCACAACTTACTGGAGGCACAACAGATCTCCATCCAGACGCTTTTATAGGACGTTTTTCTGGAAATTCATCGCAAATTGTTACAATGGTTAATAGAACATTGGAGTATGAAAAAAATCCAGCGAGTGGTGATTGGATGACTAGAGCTATTGGCATAGGTTCTGATTTAGGGGATGGAATAGGAGATGAAGGAGAAGCGGATTGGCAGCATGAACGTAATTTAAGAACTAAACTTTTGGCTTTTGGATATACGAATGTAGATGAATTATACGATGGAAATCATACGGGTGCGGATGCTTCAGGAGATCCTACAGCTGCAAATGTAGTTACGTCTATCAATGGGGGAGCAGGTTTGTTTAATTATACGGGACATGGCGATGATGATTTAATATACACAAGTAATTTCACAACAACGAATATTAATGCGGCTACTAATAATGGAAAATATCCTTTCGTTGTTTCTGTTGCGTGTAACAATGGGAAGTTTACTGCAGGAAATTGTATTTCGGAAGGTTGGTTAAGAAGTTCAAATGGTACTGGACCTAAAGGTGCAATTGCTTCGGTTGGTTCTTCTATCTTAATGGCTTGGGCAGAGCCAATGCAAACACAAGATGAAATTGTTGATATATTAACAGGACAATATCCTAGCAATCATAAAACTACAATTGGTGGGCTATTTTACAATTCTCAAATAAGTATGCTTGATCAATATAATAACACAAGTTCTCAGGAAGTTATGAAAACTTGGGTCATGTTTGGAGATCCTTCAACATTGTTTAGAGATAAATTGACACAATCAATTACGGCATCACATGTTTCATCTACCCCAATGGGTACAACTTCTATTACAGTAAATTGTGCTGTTGAAGGAGCTTTGATATGTATTACACAAAATAATATTATACTTGGTACTGGAACAATATCAGGAGGAACAGTTGTAATAACAATAGCAGCAGTCACCAATTCAACTTCCTTATTAGTAACAGCAACACATCAAAATTATGCTATTTATCAGGGAAATATAGTTATTTCAGGATCTAGTAATTCGCTATCTGAATTAAATCAAATGGCAAATATTAAAATTTATCCGAATCCAAATAATGGTGTTTTGTATGTAGAAAATGCGTTGTCAGAAGATTTAGAATATACTATAAATGTAAGAAACCAAGTTGGTCAAATTTTGTATTCTGAAAAATTTAATGGATGTGTTCATATAACTAAAACTATTAATTTATCTAATTTTAGTAAGGGACAATATTTTATTGAAATTGAAAATTCAAAAAATGAAAAGGTTGAAAAAATAATTGTGTTACAATAAGAAAATCTAAGTCTGTCTAAAATTATTTGATAAAAAGATTTTATTGGATTTTTTACTCAAATAAGGTTTGAAATATGGAAGTCCTAATAAAGGTTAAGACTTCCTAAAAATCAAATTAGTCTAATTTATATTATTCAAATGGGAAGTGTAATAATTTCCCATTTGAATTTTCAAAAAATAAAGGTTTAAATTTTTCTATTTTTTAATTGAAATATTATTTTTTTAAATAAATTTTCACTATCAAAAGGCTTCGTTATATAATCATTCATTCCTACTTTTACACTTTTATTAATATCAGTTGCCGTTACATCTGCTGTAAGGGCAATTATGGGAATGGTTTTTTTCAATAAATTATCCATTGACCTAATTATTTTGGTAGCTTCATAACCATCCATCTCTGGCATCATTAAATCCATTAATATTAAGTCAAAATCTTCGCTTAAAACACGGTTTACGGCAAGTTCTCCATTTTCTACACATACAACATTAAATCCAAATTGCTTTAATACAGTTGTAGCTAAAAGCTGGTTAATCATATTATCTTCAGCTAATAATATTTTAATATCTTTTGTGTTGATTTCCTCAGAAACTTCTGACTCTGAAACGACTTCAACATTATCTTTCGGGGTTAAATCATTTTTCAGACAAATTTGTATTGTGAAAAGACTACCTTTATCGATAACACTTTCCACTTCAATTGTCCCTTCCATTATTTTAACTAATTTTTTCACAATGCTTAATCCTAATCCTGTACCACCATATTTTCGGGTAATATCTTCGCTTGTTTGCGTGAAAGGATCAAAAATCATTTGTAATTTTTCTTCAGAAATACCGATTCCTGTATCACTAATTTGAAATTTAATTTCAGTTTTGTCTTCTGATTTTTGTTCTGAAGACACACTTAAGTTTATTGTACCATTTTCTGGGGTGAATTTTATCGCATTACTCAAAATGTTTAATAAAATTTGAGATATTCTGACAGGATCACCTAATAAATTAATGTTAATTTCATTTAATTCAAAATAATTGAAATTTATTTTTTTTTCGATTATTTTATATTCAAAATTCCCAGCTACTTGTTTACAAATAGTTGAAATGTTAATTGGAACATATTCCAAAGACATTTTTCCAGCATCTATTTTTGATAAATCTAAAATATCATTGATAATGACAAGTAAAATATCTCCAGAACTTTTAATCGCATTTAAATATTTAATTTGATCTTCAGTAAAATGATCATTTTGTAATAGTATTTTTGTAAAACCAATAATTCCATTTAAAGGTGTACGAATTTCATGACTCATATTCGCAATAAATTGCTCTTTCGCTGATTTTAATTGTTCAGCTAATTCTTTAGATTTTACGAGGTTTATTTCTATATGTTTTTCAATTGTAATATCTTGTGTAACGCCATTTATACTAAGTAAATTTTTAGAGTTATCAGTGACAAATTCAACAATTGTTCGTATCCATTTATTGGAGCCATTTTTTAAAAAGATTTGTCTTTCATTTGTGAAATTTTTTTTCAATTCAATAAACTTTATCAAATTTTCATAAAAATCATCGTGTTTATCTTTTGATATAAAAGTTTTATACAATTCAAAAATATTTTGATTTGGTATATGCTCAACTTCAAAAATGGATGCAATTTCTTTTGAAACAATAAATTCTTTTGAGTTCCAATCAAAAGTCCAACTTCCAATTTTAGCAATTTCTTGCGCTTTATTTAATTGCAATTGATTGTTTAAAATTAATCTTTCCTGTTGTTTGTTTTTTGTAATATCATTTCCTAAAATGGTTACTCCAATGATGTTGTTTTCATTAATGATAATAGGTGTAAATGAGAAATTGTAAAATCTTAATTCGTTGTTAATTAATATTTTATTCTCAAGGAATACAGTGTTGTTTTTAAAGACTTTCTTATAACTATTTTCAAAAAAAAGTTTGAGTTTTTTTTCAAATTGATCGTGAATTACTTTATGACCGATTATAGGTTTGATGTTCACTAGTTTTTGTATAAAATCTTCGTATGATTTATTAAATGTAATATATTTTCGATCTAATCCAAATGACCAAATTAATCCTTCAGTATTTTCGATTAATGCATGAATATTGGCTTCATTTCCTTTAATTATTTTTTCTGATTTTGCTTTTAATTGTAAAACAAAAAAGGTCATTGGAATAAAAGAAAAAAAGATCAAACATGAAGTTGTTTTATTTAATTCATTAAAAGGGGAGAAATAAATGGCACTTTCAATAATAATTAATGTGAAAATATGGAATCTTAAAAGATGAGATATACTATTAAAAATATATGATGTACCGATAAATAATAGCATTACACCAATATCGTGGTTGAAGTTGAATCCGCGATATAAGCCAACATAAGAAAGATGAATCATTCCGATGTAACAATATACAGCTATTATATAATAAAAATTAGTACGAATAAATTGATTTTTATAGGAATATAAGGTGAATATGGAAATAGAAAAAACAATTATCAAACGAAGATAAAAATCGTTTAATGTCTCAAAGTTTAAAATAAATGTATTCGTATAGCCAAACAACGGATACATAATTATTGTAATAAGGAAGAGCAATCGATACATTTTTAAATTCTTCTCAAATGTTGGATCGTTTGTATTATTGCTTTTAACGTTATTATTTTTATGTTCTATTTTTTTTTTCAATTGAATAAGGTTTAAAAATTATTTATTTTTGATATAATAAATATTTAAAAAGAACTTTTTTTAAATCAGTTTCATTAATGGGTTTGTATAAATAGGAATCCATGCCAGCAATAAGACTTTTTTGCTTTTCTTTAGATTCAATTTCTGCAGAACATGCTATAATTGGAACACGTTTTCCTTTTTCCAATTTACGTATTTTAATAGTTGCTTCAAAACCATTCATTATCGGCATTTGAAGATCCATAAAAACAATATCTGGTTTTTCATATTTGTATTGTTCGATAGCTTCGTTTCCATTCATTGCTTCTAGGATACTGGTGTTCTTTAATGTGTTTTGAATCATGGTTTTAGTTAGTAATATATTGGTTGGATTATCGTCAACAATTAATATTTTATAATGTAATTTTTTTATTACTTGGAACTCGTTTTTTTCTTCTAAAAAGGTGTTTGTTTTTAATAACTGGTCAAATAATTTATTAGGTTTGATTGGTTTGAAAAGTCTGTTTTTGATTGATTCTAATTTATTATTTGCAGTTGTTTCATTATTTATGATTGAATTTGAAATAATTATATAATGTTCGTTTTTTGATTTGATTTTATCAATAAAATCAAATATTTTATTGTTTTTTAATGAAATTTCAATAATGAGAATTGAATATTTATTTGTACGATATGATTTTATGAAATCATTAAACGTTCGACAAATATCAATCTCTATATTGAATGCTTTGATGTATTTTTCAATTATTTTCCCTTCTTCTACAGATTTTATGAATACCAATATTTTACGTATATTTTGCAAAACAGTTTTCTGATTAATTTCTAATTCCGGATCAATAGGCAATTCCAAATCGAAATAAAATGTACTTCCTTTTTTAGGTTCACTGATTAATTTTAATTGACTATCAGCAATTAATCGAAGTAATTTATTTGAAATAGATAGTCCTAAGCCTGTGCCACCATATTTTCGCGTAGTTGATGAATCTGCTTGTGAAAAAGCATCGAATATTTTCAATTGATTCTCATGACTTATTCCGACACCAGTGTCACTAACGGAAAAGCGGATGCAAGACGATTTTGAATTTCTTGACATTTCTTCAAGTTTTAATTCAATGTTTCCTTTTAATGTGAATTTGACAGCGTTTCCTAGTAAATTAATTAATATTTGTTTAATTCTTAATGGGTCAATGTAGCAAAATTGAGGGATATTCGGGGAAAGGTATAATAGTAATTCTAGTTTTTTAGTTTGAGCTTGAAATGAAATTACATCAATAGCCTCAGAGCAAATTAATCGAATATCTGTTTTTTGAATATCTAATTCTAATTTTCCAGCTTCAATTTTTGAAAAATCCAATATGTCATTTATTACTTTCAATAATGAATGTGCTGATTGAATGATTGTTTTCGTATAAATTTCTTGTGTTGGAAATAAGGTGGTACTGTTTAATAATTCTGAAAATCCAATGATGCCATTTAAAGGAGTACGTATCTCATGACTCATATTTGCTAAAAAATCAGATTTTGCTTTATTTGCTTTTTGAGCTAATTCTTTCACTTTATTTAATGCAACTTCGTTATTGATTTGAGCAGTAATATCTTGAAAAGCGCCATAAATTTTTACTAATTTAGATTTGTTCATTTCAACGTCACCAATAATGCGTACCCATTTTAAATTATTATGTTTTGTTCGTATTTGAATTTTGATGTCAAAATTGGATTTCATTTTTAAACTTTGACGTACATTTTTAATTAAAACTTTAAAACCAATTTCTGTAAAAAAAGGTTTCACATTCTCAACTTTAATTTCATCGATTAAATCAACCTCAAAAATTTCTTTTGTTACATTTGAACAATATATTGTTTTATCTCTTTTGTATTCCCAAACACCAATTTGTGCTATGTTATTCACTTGTCTTAGTAATTCTTCATGCTGTTTTAATAAAGATTCTTTTTGAAATCGCTCTGTAATATCTGTAAAAGTTGAAACAATTCCAGATTGATGGGGCAGAAATGTTTTGTTTAAGTTAATCCAAACAAATTCTTTTTTTGATTTTTGAAACCCGATAATACGATTAAAAGAATGATCTTGTGTCTTGAAGGAAATGTTGAAAGGATGTGATTTTTGTGAAATAAAATCTCCTTTTTCAGTCTGAAATTTCGAATTAAATTCATTATTTTTTCCAATTGCTTTCAAGAGTGATTTTCCCAGAATTTGAACCGCAGCAGGGTTACAAAACAATATAGTTCCATTGACGTCTTGAAGTATAATTCCATCATTTATTGATGTAAATATTGAATTCAGTTGTTGGTTTTTTTTCTCTTGTTCCGTATCCTTACTAATTAATGATAATTCGTATTCTTTTCCAAGTAATAATATCGTTTTGTTGGTGTTGTTAATATAACATTTCCATTGCATGCACTTCATTTGCTTGGAAGAAGTAACAATTCTAACAGAAAAATCGAAATTTTCAGAAGTTTGCATTAAATTTAATTGTAATTTTTTTTGATCTTCTAATAAAATAATATTTATAAATTTTTGATTGATTAATTCATTTAGTTTAAAACCAAATGAATTGCTAAAGGAAGCATTTATATCTTTGATAATACCTGAAAAATCAATGACACAAATACAATCATTTGTAAGATTAAATAAATTGATTGAATCGTTAGTTTTCATAAGTTTTATCGTATTAGAAAGAATCTAAATAGTGTTTTAATTATTTAATGAATTCATAAATTTTAGCGATTAAGTCCCTAGCATCATAAGGTTTTGAAATATAATCATTCATACCAGAATCCAAACATTTTTGTCGAACATCTTTAGTGACATCTGCAGAAACGGCGATAATCGGAGTTGTAGAATTATTTTGAATATCAATTTCTCGTATTTTAATACTCGCTTCATATCCAGTCATTTCAGGCATCATTAGATCCATTAATATGACATGATAATTTCTATTGCTGTATGCTTCAACCGCTAACAAGCCATTTTCAACTAAGTCAATATCAAATCCTTCTTTTTCTAGTATTGTTTTAATTAATAACTGATTTATTGCATTATCTTCAGCTACTAGTATCTGTATGTTTTTGTAATTTGCCATTTGCTTTTTTTCTAGGTTTCGTTCGAAAAATTTTTAAGTATTTGTTTTTTCAAATGGAATAATAAATGAAAAAGTAGAACCTTTATTTAATTCACTTTCAACAAAAAGTTTTCCATTTAGTGCTTCAACTGTTTTTTTTACAATCGTTAATCCGAGTCCTGAACCAGATTTTTGATAATCACTTTTATTTAATTGATAAAATGCGTCAAATATGGACGTAATATTTTCTTTAGATATCCCGATTCCATGGTCTGTTAAAGTAAATTCTATTAATTCATGTTCTTTTGTTTGACTATGTGATTTACAATTTAACTCAATAACTCCTCCAATCGGCGTGAATTTGATAGCATTATGTATTAAGTTTGAAAAAATTTGATTCAATTTAGTCTCATCTCCAATTAATTTTGTATTAATAGTTGGGTCAATTGTATAATTAAATTTAATTTTTTTTAATAGAATATAATCGTTAACTGAGTTGATAAGTTTTGGAATATAATTATATAAATTAATTAGGTTATCTTGAATGTTGTAATTACTTGAATTTAAGTTATTTATCTCTGTTATATTGTTAACGATAGCTAAAAGAATTTCACTTGACTTTACGATGGTTTCAATATGCTGTTTGCTCTCGATTGTGAGTTCTTGATTTTGGGATAGAAGATTTGAAAATCCGATAATTCCATTCAAAGGTGTTCGAATTTCATGACTCATATTCGACAAGAATTCATCTTTTGATTTTGCTAATAATTCAGCCTTTTTTTGTTCTTTTAGTAATTGTAAATTAGTTTTTTCAAGTGCTTCTTTTGATACCATTGCCCCTTTTAATTCTTCTATATAAGTATTGAAGCCCATACATATTACATCAAGTTCATCTTGCTTTTCGGAAATAGGTAATTGGTTAAAAAAATTTCCTCCAATACATTCTAAGATATGCTCAATAATTAATGATTCTCGACGTCGTTGTTCGGTGTACTTAGCTTCAAAATGTGAAATTTCTAATAATATATCTTCAATTGAATTTCCTTGAGTAATTTGCACATTAAATTCGTCATGATACAAGCTTCTAATCTTAGATAATATTTTAGCTATTTTATCAGACATTGGATTGTTTTTGTTTTCTAAGCTCATTTAACCATTCAACCGCATCTTTTTTATCTTTGAAAGCTTTAACAGGAATCTTTACTTTTTTAATTTTTAAAAATGTATTATATAAAAATAACGTAAGGTGTGAATTGACAACAATAGATGAAGCGATTAGTAAGTTTTGGCCATACTTTTCGCCATAATCTCTAGCTTCTTTCGTCATGCTTTTTAAATTACATATATCGTAACAAAAATATTGCGGGTTACCGTTAGAAATTGTTTCGCGCAACATATATATATCTTTAGAATTTTCTAAGGTCATATTAAAAGGTTGTTTATATTCACTAAACAAAATTCCATCTTCTATCCAAAAACGTATATGTTCATTCTCTAAGTTCATATTAAATTAACTTTAATATTTAATTCAAAATTTAATGTATTAATTGTACTCCAATTATTTTAATGAGTAGTATATGTTGAATTATTCACCTATTTATTTAAGAAATATAGAAATAAAAAATAAATTTTAGGTAAGTTTTTTTATTTTTTTTCTCAAAAATATTTTTTTGTTTGTGTCAATTTAAATTAAAAAAACAATAATAAGTATTCAATGTATTTATTATTAGTTGTTTATGTGTTGTTTTTAGATGTGATTGATAATATGGATTAGATTATTGAATGCCTGTTATGTTGTATTCTATGTAATTAATTGATTCGTTAAGTTCGTTTTAAGCTTACTTATTATTTGGACAATTTTAATATATTTTAGAGATTCTATATACATTTGGATAAATTAATTAATAATTATGATAAAAAGTATTTTTCTATATGCCGTTTTTATACAATCCATTGTTTTTGCTCAGGAGATTAAATTTGATTCTCTCGATATACACTCAAAATCAAATGATACAACTGATAAAATTGTGAATGGGTTTAATTTAAATGGTTATATCGATGTTAATTATTTTCAAAATACAAATAATCCACAAAATGGCTCCAACCTTGGGAAGTCTGGCTATGCTCGGGCATTTGATCAAAAATGTGGACAGTTTCAAATTGGTTTAGTACAAACAAAAATTACCTATACACATTCAAAATCAGAAGCAATTGTTGATTTGGTATTTGGACCCCATGCTGATCTAGCAAATTATGGAAATGTGATAGGCCCTTTAGGGGGAACGTCTTCATTAGCAATTAAACAAGCTTATTTTAATTGGAGAGCACATCAAAAAATAATTGTTACCGCCGGGCAATTTATTACTCATATTGGTTATGAAGTTGTTGATGCCCCGTTGAATTATCATTATTCACTAAGTAATTTATTTACGAATGGACCTTATTATCATATAGGAACAAAAATAGCCTATTGCCATAGTGATAAAATTGCATTGATGGTTGGTCTTGTTAACAATTGGGATAATTTATATGATAATAATCAATTTAAAACAATTATTTCTCAAGTGTCATATACTCCGTCAGAGAAAGCTAAATTATATATAAATTATATTGGTGGTAACGAAACAACAATGTCTCATTTTAATGAAGGTGACAAAACACATGGTTTCAAGCAACTAATTGATATTGTAGGTAATTTTCAAATAACGCCTAAATTTTATATTGGAATAAATGGAGCTTTAGGAAAACTAGGCTTTTTTGATTTTTATGATAAAAGAGTTCAGAAATATTGGGGTGGTGCAGCGCTTTATTTGAACTATAATGTATCAAAGAAAATTTCAGTTGGAACGAGAGTTGATTATTTGGATAACACTCAAAATGTTCAGTATATCGGTGCTACAAATGTAGTAAGTAGTACTTTGACAGGAGTTATAAAAGTTTCAGAGGATCATTTGCATATCAAGCCTGAAATAAGATTTGATAATTATAAAAAAATAAAATATAGTGGACCAGCCACTGAAAATGTACAGCAATTTATGGATGCGAAAGGAAATTATACGTTATGTAATCAATTGACATTAGGATTAGCTTTAGTGTATAAGTTTTAACATAGGATTTCAGTTTTTTAAGCAGTTTATTATTTCCTTCGCTTCTTTAACGTCATGAACCCGTAAGAAGTTAGCGCCTTTTTGAATTGAAATTGTATTTAAAATAGTCGTTCCATTTAAAGATTCTTCGGGGGTGATGTTTAATTTATTGTATATCATTGATTTTCGTGAAATGCCGACTAATATAGGTTTTTTTAAAAGTTTAAATTGCTCTAAATTAAATAGTAGCTCATAATTTTGCTCCATGGATTTCCCGAAACCAAATCCTGGGTCAATGATGATGTCAGTAACATTGCGTTGATGTAATTGTTCAATTTTTTGAGACAAAAATGCACATACATTTTTAAATATAGAGCCTTCTTGAATAGTATTTTGCATGTTTTGAGGAACACCGTGCATGTGCATTAATATATAGGGGCATTTATAATTTCCAACTATATTTAACAAATTAGAATCTAGTTCAAAAGCACTAATATCATTAATAATATCAATTCCATTTTCTAATCCAATTTTAGCTACTTCTGCTCTAAAAGTGTCTAATGAAATGGGAATTTCTGAAAATTCTTTTCGTATCAGTTGAATTGGAGTTAAAATTCGTTTTATTTCTTCTTTTTCTGAAATATTTTCAGCTCCAGGTCTGCTCGAATAACCACCTAAATCAAGTATGTCAGCTCCTTCAATTAAATGTTTTTCAACTTGCTTTAAAATAGCATTTTCAGACTGTAATCTACTGGTGCTGTAAAAAGAATCAGGTGTGCAATTTACAATTCCCATTACTTTTGGAATAGACAAGTCTAATAATTTATCCTTTGCTCTTAGATAATTATTTACAGGAAAATGTGTATCTTCAACCTTTAATTTTTGCATATTAGAATAAATGAGTCAAACAACTTTAGAATATACAAATGTAATCAATGTTTGCAGAGAAATATTTTCCAAGAAAACAAAAGATTACGGAACGGCATGGAGAATATTGAGACCAAGTTCTTTAACGGACCAAATTTTTATAAAAGCGCAACGAATCAGAACAATTCAGGAGACAGGAGTAAACAAAGTTGGAGAATCAATTGAGGATGAATTTATCGCGATAATCAATTATTGTATTATGGCAATCATTCAAGTTTCTGAAAAAGAATTAACAGATTTAGAGTTAGAAATTGATTTGGCAAATTATTTATATGAAAAATATAGCAAAGAAGCATTTGAGCTAATGATACGGAAGAATCACGATTATGGTGAGGCATGGAGAGATATGCGTGTTAGTTCTTTGACAGATTTAATCTTAATGAAAATTTTAAGAGTTAAACAAATTGAAGATAATAACGGTTCTACAATCATCAGTGAAGGAATTGATGCTAATTACTTTGATATGTTGAATTATTCTGTTTTTGCCATGATTCATTTATTAAAAGATAAGTAATATATGAAGCCACAATTAACTTTTCAAGGTCGCTCCTTATTTTTTAATTCATTGTTCATTTTTGTTAATCTTGTAGGATTAATTTTTGTCGTTTTAGGTTTTCATAAAAATTTTGAATCATATAAAATACTATTTACTCTTTTAGGTTTTGGGTTAATGCTTTTGACGATTTTAGGAATAATTATTTTCAAAGGAAAACTAATGTTTTCAAGTGTTTCAAGAGTGATTGTCGGTAGTATTTGCATTGTTTCTGGTCTTGTTAAAGCAAATGATCCAATTGGATTTAGTTATAAATTAAAAGAATATTTTGAAGATGGTGCTTTGGCTTATAGGTTAAAAGAATTATTCAGTTCTCCAACTTTTTCTTTAGAGTTTTTAATGGATTATGCGTTGCCTTTAAGTATATTTATTTGCATCCTTGAAATCGTTTTAGGCGTATTGTTATTAATTGGTGGACAAATAAAAATAATCGTTTATTTGACTTTATTGATGATGTTGTTTTTTACGTTCTTAACATCGCATACAGCCAGTTGTGATGCCAAAAATAATTTTTTAGATAGAGATGTTTATGCGACATCTAGTCAATTAGGACAGTTGAAATTACAAGAATCAAAAACAAATAAATTAATTAAAATTCATTCAAAAACCGCAACACATATTACTGTAGATGAGTTGAAACAACCTCAGTGTGTTTCTGATTGCGGTTGTTTTGGAGATGCTTTAAAAGGTTCTTTAGGTCGATCATTAACCCCGATAGAGTCATGGTGGAAAGATTTGATTTTAGTTTATTTAATTGTTTGGATTTTTATTTCTCAAAGGAAAATAAAGGCGAATACTTGGAGAAATAATCTCTGGTTTTTAATTTTTAGTTTTGCGATTATTCTCTTTTTTGCTTGGGTTTTCGGATGGGCTTTCCCGATATTATTTGGATTTATCGTCCTTTTTGGGAGCATGTGGATTAGACAAGTTTATCGAAATAGGTTCGGAGAATTAGTAGGAGGAACGCTGTTTACTTCGTTTGTTTGTAGTTTATTTATTTTCTATGTTATTAGATATGAACCTATGAAGGATTTTAGAGCTTATGCTGTAGGGAGTAATTTATTATCAAAAATGTATAACGGTGTTGATGGCAAATATGACAATATATTAATTTATAAAAATAAAAAAACAGGTAAATTAAAAGAGTTATCATCGAATTCTACTGAATATACGCATTCTAAAATTTGGGAAAATAAAAATTGGAAGTTCATAAAAATGAATCAGAA
Source organism: Flavobacteriia bacterium (assembly GCA_016178305.1). Lineage (GTDB taxonomy): Bacteria > Bacteroidota > Bacteroidia > Flavobacteriales_D > Crocinitomicaceae > CAIUKX01. The sequence goes on from JACOTM010000062.1 coordinate 17,485, forward strand.
AATCATAGTTGAACCCGTTTTACCTTCAATTACGGAACAATTTAACCCCTTTATTTCAGTCCGTGATATTTCGAGTGCAGAATTGAAAATCCCATTTATAAAGCTTCAATTAGAAAATCAAAAGAATGAAACAGATGAAATCTCTCTTCGAAAATATATCGTAAGAGAAAAACGAATATTCATTCTATCTACGAATGATCTAGTAAATGCTGATTGGACTGAGTTGAATCGAATTAAAAACATTAGAAATCAGTGTTTAAAATTAAAAATACCGTTTGTTTTAATCACAAATGCGAGTAGAAATTCGATCAATCATTTTAGAAAATACAATCATTTTAACGTGCCAACCTTTGCGAATGATGAAACTGAATTGAAAGCAATTTCACGTTCAAATCCATCATTAATGATTATCAAAAAAGCAATTGTTATTGGGAAATATCCTCACCGTTCAATACCTACTTTTGAATGGATTCATAAAAATTTATTACAAAAATGAGAAAGAAAATTGTCGCAGGAAATTGGAAAATGAATTTATTGAATGCTGAAGCAATCAAATTATTTACGGAAATTACAACCAGTTTAGCTACTGTGAAAAATGTTGAAGTATTAGCTTTTCCTCCAAGTATTTATATCTCGGAATTATCATTAATTGAAAGTAAAATTGGATTGGGAGCTCAAAATTTTTACCCTAAAGATAAAGGAGCATTTACTGGAGAGATTTCAACTGCTCAGATTAAAAATATAGGTGTTACGCATGTGCTAATTGGGCATTCTGAAAGAAGAGCATATTTTAATGAAGACCATTCATTTTTAAAAGAAAAAGTTAATTCAGCTTTAGATTATAGCCTGACACCTGTCTTTTGTTGTGGAGAACCTTTAGAAATAAGAGAGTCAAATACGGAGTTTGAATATGTCAAAAATCAATTAATCGAAAGTTTATTTCATTTGAATGAAACAGATATTCAAAAATGCGTTATAGCTTATGAACCTGTTTGGGCGATAGGAACAGGTAGAACAGCAACCGTAGAACAAGCCGAAGCGATGCACGCAGCAATTCGTTCATGGCTTAAAGAATATTACAACGAAACAATTGCAGCGTCCATTTCTATATTGTATGGTGGAAGTTGTAATGCTTCAAATGCAAAAGAGTTATTTTCAAATCCAAATGTAGATGGAGGATTGATAGGTGGTGCAGCATTGGATGCAACCTCATTTTTACAAATAATAAAATCATTTTAATGGATTATTTAGAACTTGATATAAAATTTGAGCCAAGAGATCCTTGGTCTGAAATCATTACAGTAGAACTGGCGGATTTAGGTTTTGATAGTTTTGTAGAAACAGAAGAAGGAGTTTTGGCTTATGGTCCAGTAAATACTGTTGAAATGGATTTGGTAAAAACAAAAACATTATTATCAAAAGAAACTTCCGATTTTAAAGTAACTTTTTCAGAAAAAGTAATTCCTCATCAAAATTGGAATGCTGTGTGGGAATCCGATTTTCATCCAGTAGAAGTAAAAGATTATTTAACAATTGTAGCCCCCTTTCATTCCAAAGAAAACAGAAAAGGAATGTTAGTTGAAATACAGCCTCAAATGTCTTTTGGTACAGGGCATCATCAAACAACATGGTTGATGTCAAGTGCTTTGTTTGAATTGGATTCAATGCCTGCTAAAGTTCTAGATATGGGGACAGGGACAGGTGTGTTGGCTATTATAGCTGAAAATTTAGGCGCAAAAGAAATTGTTGCAATAGACATTGAAGATTGGTCTGTAGAAAATGCAAAAGAAAATGCTGAGCGTAATAATTGTCAAAAAATAAATGTATATTGTGGTGATGTAGATTTAATTCAAAACCAAAAATTTGGATTAATAATTGCTAACATAAACAAAAATGTTTTGAAATCGCACATGAAAGCATATAGTGAATCTTTAGAAAAAGGAGGGACTCTTTTGTTAAGTGGTTTTTTTGAATCGGATGTTGATGAATTAATAGAATTTGCGGAACCATTTGAACTTAATAAAGAATCGATTGTTTCGAAAGAGACTTGGGCTGGAATAAAATTAATTAAACAATAACTTAAAATTACTGCTATGCTGAAAAAAGGAGTTTTATTTTTTGGATTTTTACTAATTACAATATTTTCATTTTCACAATCATATCCAACAGATAGAGAGAAATTTGTAAAACAGTTTCAAAAAGTTTTGCAAGAATATGGAAAAGGAGATTTTCATGATTTTGCAAAGAGAGATTTACCTCATAGTTTATTAGAATCTACCGATTTCTCGAATGATTATTTCAATCGTTTGGTTGTGACTTGTAATTTGATGGAATCTAAAAGAATGGATCCTTATCCTGAAATTTATAATTATGTCTATTCCGTATATTGTTTTGTGCAAAGAAAACAATCCAATGTAAGTTATAATGCATGGCACAGTTCAGTGGATAAACTTTTAAATTTAAAAGATACCCGAAAGATTACCGATTTTATGGAATTTTCAGCAGGATTTTTCTCGAAAAATTTAATAGCAGAATCCTCTAATTTTAATTGGTTTTATTATGGAGGGAGTTATTCTTTTGAATTTACAGACAAACCATTTATACGTTTTTCAGGTGGTAATTTAGCTTGTCGTGTAGATAATAGAGACAAAGATTCCAAAGAATTATATATTGATAGTTCGGTAATTTTCTTAACATCTGGAGTTTACGACCCAATTTTAAAAAAATGGGAAGGTGAAAAAGGCGTTGTGACTTGGGAAAAAGTAGGTTTATCTAAATCTGAAACAAATGCTCAGTTGTCTAAATATGAAATTTTATTAAAGACATCAACTTTTTCAGCTGATTCTGTATTATTGACAACACCCTATTTTACAAAAAAAATTATGGGTAAATTATCAGACAGAGCATTTAAAATAAATAGAGATATAGATAAAATTTACCCTCAATTTATATCGTATGAAAAAAGATTGACAATTAAGAATATTCGTCCGGATGTTGATTATGATGGAGGCTTTTCATTGCAAGGAAATAATTTTGTAGGTGTTGGTTTTCCTGATAATCCTGCAAAAATGATAATTTACAGAAATGCTAGTCCATTCATTTATGCTAGTTCACAACAATTTACAGTTGCCCCCCGAAGAATTACATCAAGTACAACAGGTATAAAATTAGTATATAATATAAAAGATTCAATATATCATCCTGGAGTAGATTTTGTGTATGATTTAGATAAAAAAATGGTGGAGATGACGCGAACAAAATCAGGTGTTGGGCAATCACCATTTGGCGATTCATACCATCAGTTAGATATGTTTATGCCGAAGCTGACATGGAATACGGAATCAACAGATTTGATCGTAACCTATGAAATAGGAACATCTCAAGAGCAAAGAATAGCACGTTTAGAATCTAAAAATTATTTTGACGAAAAATTATATGATTATTTGCAAGGAATGGAGGCTGTTCATCCATTGGTTGCTATTTCGAAATATTGTCATAAATACGATGAATATACATTAAATGAAGGAAAAATAGCAACAGCATTGAATAAAACAATTGAGCAGGCAAAACCTTTAATGTTGGAATTATCAACTTATGGCTTCATTTCGTATGATTCCGAAACCAAAATGGTTACAGTCAATAAAAAAACAATGAATTTTGTTGAATGTAAAGCAGGAACAAGAGATTTTGACAATTTAGTTTTTATATGTGATTTCAAGCCTAAAGAATTAAAAGGTTATACTGAAGAGCAATTAAAACAAGATGCTTATTTACGTGAAATACAAAAAGAATTTCTTGAAAAAACTGAAAAAAGAAGGATGATGACAACATTCGCCTCCATCAGTTTATCGACTTTAGATATACATGCAAATGCAATTGATGCGGTTGTTATTTCGGAAAAACAAAATACAATCGTTTTTCCAGTAGGAAATGAAGTTACAATTAAACAAGATCGTAATTTCGAATTTGGTGGTTGGGTTAATTGTGGTAAGATGGAGATTGATGCAATCAATGCAACATTTGTTTATAAAGACTTTAAAATCGCTTTATTAAAAACTGATAAGTCAACATTTCGTTTAACACCATTATCTGAAAAAGATGGTAAAAAACCTATTGGAATGTTAAGTAGCATCTCAGGAATTGTAGGTGATATTTATGTTGATAATCCTTTAAATAAAGCAGGTATTTCAAAAAATTACACAGACTTTCCCAAATTAAAATCGGTTAAAAATTCTTTTGTTTATTATAATTCAAAAGCAATTTTGAGAGGAGCGTATGATAGTACTCGTTTTTATTATACTGTTTTCCCTTTTGATATTGATAGTTTAGATAACTTTTTTGAAAAAGGATTTCATATTGTAGGTGAATTAACTTCCGCTGGAATTTTTCCTAAAATTAAACAAGATTTAGTGATTATGCCTGATTATTCATTTGGATTTTCAACGAAAGCACCTCCTGAAGGATATGAATTTTATGGAACGAAAGCGAAATACGATAATAAAATAATATTGTCAAATAATGGATTGCAAGGCGCTGGGCAAATTGATTTTGTTAAATCGAGTTCTACATCAATAGATTTATTTAATTTTTTACCAGACTCTTGTATCGGTTATGCTAAATTTGTAAATACCCCTGTTGAGTCTGGAATTCAATTTCCAGATGTAAATTGTAATATAGCTTATATTACTTATATTCCAAAAAGCAATTTATTGAAAGCTGCTTCAACAGCAAGAAATGAATTAGCAATGTTTAAAGGTGAAGCTAAATTAAGTGGAACAATTTTCGTTCGAAATGAAGGCTTAAGAGGAAAAGGTAATATTGATATGAAAACAGCCGAAATCTTCTCTTTTGATTTTAAATTTAAACGATGGGATGTCGATGCGGATACGGCAGAATTTAATCTGAAAAATACGCATATTGAAGAGGGAGAAGAGGAGATGGCATTTAAATCTTCAAATGTAAAATCTCATATTTCTTTTGCTGACAGAAAAGGAGAATTTATTTCAAATGATGGAACTTCTTTGGTTACTTTTCCTAATAACCAATACATCTGTAAAATGGATAAGTTGAATTGGTTAATGGATAAAGAATCGATAGAAATTGAAACAAATGCAGGAGAAGAAGCTTTAGCCAATAATGATTTAAATTTAGTTGGACCCAATTTTTTCTCGGTGCATCCCAAACAAGATTCTTTGCAATTTAGAGCTCCAAAAGCATTTTTTAGCTTGAACGACAAAACGATTTATTGCTCAAAAGTCGAATTTATAGATGTTGCTGATGCGCGAATTTATCCAGACAGCATGAAGTTAACAATTCGTAAAAAAGCAAAGATGGATCCTTTAACAAATGCTAAAATTGTTGCCAATTACATAACACAATATCATAAATTTATTAAATGTGATTTAGAAATTACAGCTAGAAGAGCTTATACAGGGAAAGGGATTTATCCTTATTATGACTTGGATAGTATGTTAACAAATTTCACTATGGACAGAATCTTTTTAGATTCAACTTTTCAAACAGAAGCAAGGGGTAAAATAGCAGAAGATGCTAAATTTTATCTAAGTAAGCAATTTGACTATTATGGAGATGTAACAGTTAAAGCGGCAATTCCAACAATCATTTTTACAGGGGCAACTCGTATGAATCATACTTGCGAAAAATTCCCTAGAGCTTGGATTGCATTTAGTGCAAAAATTGATCCCGCTAATATTCAAATCCCAATCGATGCAAATATGAAAAGTATTGATGGAAAAGCAATTACTTCAGGAATTATTTGGAGAGATTCTAGAAGTTTAGATAGTATTAAATTATACCCAACTTTTTTATCTCCAATGGCTGATCCAAATGACCCGGCAGCTATGACAGCAAGTGGATTACTTCAATACAATGTTGATGCAGGTGAATTTCAAATTTCTTCAAAAGCGAAATTAGCTAATAGGGCTGAGAAAGGAAATTATATTGCCTTACATACCGAAAGTTGTTCGATGAATGGAGATGGGATAATTAATCTAGGTATGGATTTTGGTGAAATTGTAAAAATTGATGCTGCAGGAACAGTAAATTATAACCAATCAACAGGAAAAACATCAATAAATGCAACCGTAAGATACTTTTTTCCGTTCGATAAAGGATTGATGGAATCGATTGCTACAAAAATAAATGCTGTTGAAGGTTTAAAACCGATGGAAATGAGCTCAACTTCTTTGGAAGAAGCTTTGGTGGAATGGTCTGATCGTAAGACAGCAGATAAAATTAAATCAGATTATACTTTAAAAGGTGAAATTTCGAAATTACCTTCAGAAATGGAAGCAACAATTACAATTACAGGAATTACAATTTCTTCATTTGATGATGTTAAAATGCAGGAAAAGGGATTGATTTCAATTTCAGAAAATGCAGTTTTATTAAACATGTATGAAAAGCCTGTATTGAAAATTGTTCCTATCAAAGCTTTTTATCAACAAATTTATTCGGGAAATGGCGGAGATAAATTTGGTTTATTCATTAATATACCTGGAGGAAGAGATTATTATTTTGATTATTCCATGGAGAAAAAAGATGGATTACTTCGTGTAATTACGGGAGATGCTGAATTAGAAGCTGCTGTAACTGCAATTAAAGAAGATAAGAGAAAAGCAAAAAATTATAAATATGAAATGACCAATCAGAAAATATATTTAAGTAAATTTTTAAGATTATTTGGAGGAGAGTAAAATGAATTTTTTAATTTTTAGTGGAATCGCTTATTTGCTTGGTTCAATTCCAACTGCTGTTTGGATTGGAAAAAGTTGGTATAATATCGATGTTAGAGAACATGGAAGTAAGAATGCTGGTGCGACCAATACTTTTCGTGTTTTAGGAAAAAAACCTGGTATTATTGTCCTTTCAATAGATGTGTTGAAAGGATTTTTTGCTGTTTATATTCCTGTCTTTTTTATTCAATATTCTGTAAATGATGAATTAGTAAAGCTTCAAATTATTGCAGCTATTTTGGTTGTATTAGGGCACGTATTTCCTTTGTTTGCAAATTTTAAAGGAGGTAAAGGTGTAGCGACTTCGCTTGGAGTTGTTTTTGGCATTCATCCTCCCGCGGCAACTGTCTGTTTATTGGTTTTCTTATTAGTTTTTATAATATGTAATTATGTATCATTAGGAGCTATTGTGGCTGCGATTATTTTTCCTTTTGTGTTAAAATTTGTTTTTGCCGTTGAATCCATTTGGTTATTATTATTCAGTGTCGTACTGAGTTTAGCAGTAATTATTACGCATCGAAAAAATGTAACGCGATTATTACATGGTCAAGAAAATAAAATGAACCTTTTTAAAAAATAATTGTACTTCCATTTTAAACTTTTGAAAATTAAATGCTGAAATTTTTAAAAATTATGTTTTTTTCTTTGTTCTGTTTGTTTCATCTTGGGACTTACGGTCAAACGACTATTGAAACAAAGGAAACAGCAGATAAGTTTTTTGAAAAAGGTCAGTTTATTGAAGCAACTCCATTGTATATGACTTTGTTAACTTCTAATCAGAGAGATTTTGATGTTAATTTTAAATACGGGGCTTGTTTACTCTACTCAGCTAATAAGAGATTAGACGCCTTTAAATATTTAAATTATGCTATTACAAGCGAGACTGTTGACCCACGAGCTTTTTATTATCTTGGAAAAGCACAACATTTAAATTATCAATTTAGTGAAGCTATTATTAATTATAAAAAATATAAAACTAAAGCAACAACAAATTTAGATAAAAATTTGGATGTCGATAGGCAAATATTGATGTGTGAAAATGGTAAACGTTTGATGACAACCATCACAGATTTAGTTGTTCAGGAAAAAAAAGAAATGACTTTGGATAAATTTTACCAGTTGTATAATCTTCAAAATATTGGTGGTGATTTTTTAGTTACGAGTGATTTTCAATCGAAAATAGATAAAAAAAAGGAACATACTCCTTTGATTCATTTCCCTAAAAGCAAGTCAGTTTTTTATTATTCTAGTTATGGAGATGATGATAAATCAGGAAAAGATATTTATATCAGAAGGAGATTACCTACTGGAGAATGGGGATTACCGCAAAAATTAGCCGGAGGTGTTAATACTGAATTTGACGAAGATTACCCTTTTTTTCATACTGGCGACAATTATTTATATTTTAGTTCCAAAGGACATAATTCAATGGGAGGTTATGATGTGTTTAGATCTAAATATGACCCAGAAACAAACTCTTTTGGACCTGCGGAAAATATGGATTTTGCAATTTCAACACCAGCTGATGATATGTTGTATATTGTCGATTCTTTAAATCAAAATGCTTACTTTAGTTCGAATAGACAAAGTCAATTAGGAAAAGTTTTTGTTTATAAAGTTCTTGTTGAAAAAGTACCATTGCAATTGTCTGTCGTTAAAGGAACTTTTTATAATTCAATTAACCCGGATAATAAAAAAATATTTATCGAAGTTCGAGATTATGCCAATGGTGATATCGTTGGAAATTTTAATTCAAATGAAAAAGGAATTTACTTAATACCTTTTCCAAAAGGAGGAAAATATGAATATTCAATTCGAGTTGAAGGTAAACCAGATATTTATAAAACGATTGTTTCTATCCCATTTTTGAAAGAATTTAAACCTTTAAAACAAAAAATTACAGATGAAATTATAGGTGAAAACGAAGTTGTTAAAGTAATAGATTTATTTAATGAACAAGTTGAAGATATTTCAGATGTAATGGCTATTGTAGTGAAGAAAAGAGCTGAATTAGCACCAAATGCAGATCAGTTTGTCTTACATAAAGAAATTGCGTTAGATACTAAAATATTAAATGAATTAGGTATTGGTAATTATAAATTAAATGAAGTTTCTGATTTATTAGATAAAGAAGTTAATGAAGCTCAAGAAGCGGCTAAAAAATCAGAAGATTTAAATAATAAAATAAATTACCAAACGCTTGAGATTTTAGAGAAAGTTAATTTACTTGATTTGGCAATTAAGGATAAAGTAGCTCAAGCTGATAAAACTGAAAATCCAGATGCAAAGTATTTATTAATGAAATCTGCTGAAAGTTTAACTGTAAAGCAAGAATTATTACGTGAAAAAGCGAGAGAAGACATGAAATATGCAGATTCTCTTGCTAAATTACCGAATGCATCTAACGTAAAAAAAGCGAATGATTTAATAGAGATTCAAAAACAATATCAAATATTGATAAATGAAAATAAAGAGCAAGAAGCTTTGACACTTTTATCAGCGAATAAAGAATTATTGAAAAATGTAATTCAATCTAAATCAAACGACGAATTACAAATTTTAATAGACCAGAGTTTAACTTTACAGGAAGAAATAGATGCTTTGAAAAAGAAAGATAATTCCTATTTAGAAAATATAACGGCACTAAATAAAGCAAATATAGCGTTAGAACAATCAAAAACTACGGCTAAAAGTAAAGAAATTGCAAATATTGATGCTAAAATTAGAGCGAATAATTCTGAAATTGAATTAATTAGGTCTGAAAAGAAAATCATTGAAAATAAATTAGAAACAAAAGGAAATACTTATATACAAACAAGTGAAAAAATAGATAAACTCCAATCGATTTCTACAATAAAAGATTCTAAAATAATTTCAAAAGAGGAAGCAAATAAAGCATTAAACTCATTAGAAACAACAAATTCAAATACTTTAAAAGCATACGTTGCTCTTCAACTTTCAGAATTAGAAAAGTTAAAGCCTGAGTTGAAAAAAGAGGAATTAGTAGAAAACAAGGAAGTTATAAATATTGATAAAAATTACGCTTCAAAATTAAATGAAATTGAGTCAAATCTAAATTTAAATGAAAAAGATAAAAATACACTTAAAAATCAATTGAATTCAGATCTTATTAAAAATATAGATGTAAAATTAAATGAAATTAATCAAAAATTGAGTGCTGATCCAACAGATCAAAAATTACTAAATGCTAAAACGAATCTACAAACTTTAAAAAATAAAGTTCAAGAAAACATTGATAACACAACTGATTTAATTAATACTTCAAATACAACTACAAACACAACAACTGCGACAAATTCTAATAACGGTTCAAATGGTACGTTAAACACAGCATCGAATACGACGGCAACAGGTACTAATACAACGACAAACACAACCGCTTCGACAAATTCTAATAACAGTTCGAATGGTACGTTAAACACAGCATCGAATACGACGGCAACAGGTACAAATACAACGACAAACACAACTGCTTCGACAAATTCAAATAACGGTTCAAATGGTACGTTAAACACAGCATCGAATTCAGATGCAATATCTCAAGAAGAAGTATTAACATTTATCAATTCAATTTCGCCAACATATAAGTCTAACATTTCATCTATTGAAAACGAAAATAATTTATCTGATATTGAGAAAAATCAAAGAATAATAGATGAAAATCAAAATTTAATTCAAAAATTAAATCAATTAAAGACTGAAAATAATGTTGAATTATCTAAATCACCAACAAATAAAGAATTCATTCAAAAAGATGAAATTATAGATAGAGCAATTACTGATATTTCTTTAGAATTGAATAGAAAAAAAGAAGCGTTGAAGAATTTGGCTTCAACTTCTTCAAATAATCAATTTTCAGAATCAAAATTAATTGAAGAAATAGAGCCAAATTATAATCGTAAAATAGAAGAAATTTCAAAAGATGTTAGTTTATCAGAGTCTCAAAAGCTTAAATCAATTCAAAAAGAGGATGAAAATTTAATTGCCAATATTGATCTTTCAATTTCTAAATTAGATAAAGAATTAGAAACGAATTCAGATAAAATAACAATTTCAAAAAAAGAAAATTTAATTCAGTTAAAATCGACCATTGAGGAGCAAATAAAACAAAGAGAAATTCAAATCAAAGAAAAAGTAACAGCAGAAAATTTTTCAATCATTTCAAAAATGGATGAAGATGAAAAAAAAGGATTAATAGAAAAATTAAGAATTGAAAATTTAGGTTCTAATTCAGACGAAGTGAATAAAGAATACGCTACTTCCGAGGAATTAAAAAAGCAACAAAATTTATTTGAAACATACGAAGCAAAAATCAAAAAAGAAATTCTGTTGGTAAACTCTCAAATAGAGAATAATGAGAATCTTGAATTACAAAAAAAGAAATTTATTCTCGATGAAGAATTAAAGTTGATAGAGGATAAAAAAGAAGTTATTAAAACAAATTTAAAAGCAATTGAAAGTAATACGACAGAGATAACATCGAATAATACAATGAATTCTTCAAATTTTGTCGTTACTGAAAAAGAAATTCAAAAAGTGATTTCTTCTTTAAATCCGAATTATGAAGTTGCAATTAAAACGATTGAATCAAATTCAAATTTAACCCCAACTCAAAAAGCAGAAAAGGAATTTAGCGAAGAAAGTAAAATGTTGAATGCTTTGACAACATTGAAAGCATCAAATCAACAGCAAATTTCAAATTCACCGAATAATCAGGAGTTGAAAAATAAAGCCTTGACTATTGAAAAAGCAATTGCTGAAGTGAAAAATTTGTATATTGAAGATTCTAAAACAATTGTCTCAAATCAAAAAGCAAGTTTTGATGTTTTAACAAATGAAATCCAACCAACTTATTCTGATAACAAAACATCTATAATTTCAAATTCTTCTCTAAACGAAATTGAAAAGTTAGAAGAATTACAAAAAATAGATGCGCAATTAACTTCTAAAATAGACTCAAAATTAACTGAAATTAATGCACAGTTAAAAGAAAAAGAAACTCCTGAATTGGAAGCGAAACGCCAACAATTAGAAATTCTTAAAACGGCAACAGAAGAGAATGTTGCGAACAGAGAAAAATCATTAGAGACGAAAAAACAATTAGCAACTAATCTTACTTCAAAAAAATCTGATAAATCCAATAATAGTTTAAACGAATCAGAAGTAAAAGAAGTTATTCATTCAATTAATCCAAATTATGAAGCTACAATTGCCGCAATAGAAACAAATTCCAATTTAACTGAAACAGAAAAATTAGAGAAAATTGTTTTGGAAGAACAAAAAATGCTTAATGCTTTACAAAAAAGAGAAACTTCAAACAAGCAACAATTAGCAGTTTCCCCGAATGATTTGGAATTAAAAAATAAAGCTGAGGTTCTTGAAAAAGCATTGACAGCTATAGATTCAAAATTACAGAACAATTCAGCTGAATTACGATCTGTAGATTCTAAAAAATACAAACAATTAGCGGATAATGTTTTACCAAATTATTCTTCGACAATTGAGACTATTCAATCAAACAATAGTTTAACCGCAGCAAGTAAAACGAATGCAATTCAATTGGAGAATAAAAAATTAGTCGCTGCAATTGATCTTCAGTTGAATGAAATTAATAAGCAATTAAAATCGAATCCAACAGCAGAATTGGAAGTAAAAAAATCGGAATTAGAAGTATTGAAAGTAACTACAAATAATGCAGTTGCAAATGGTAATCAATCCAAAGAAGTTGTATCAAATACTTCTTCCAGTACACTTGCATTGCAAAATGTGACTAATGAAAACGCATCTTTAAGTGATTCTGATGTAAAGGAAATTGTAAAATCGATTGATCCTAATTTTGATGCGAAGATTAAAAACATTCAATCCAATGTGACGCTCAATGCTAATGAAAAATTAGAAAAAATAATTGCAGAAGAAAATAAAATGTTGAATTCATTAACAGAATTAAGCATTCAAACAACAACTAATTTTACGGCAGACCCTTCTAATTCAGAATTGAAAAATAAAGCTCAAGCAGTTGATAATGCAGTTGTAGCGGTTCAGAATGAAATGAAAGTGGATGCTGTACAAATTACAAAACAAAACAAAACAAAATTTGAAGCGATATCCAATGAAGTTTCACCCGATTATTCTCAAAACATTCAAACAGCACAGTCGAGCTTAAATCTAAGTGAAGTTGAAAAATTAAAAGCAATCCAACAAGAAGATAAAAAATTATTGAATGCTTTGTCAAACTCAATTTTAAGTATTGAAAAACAACTTCAAAATAGTTCGTATCCAGCGTTAATAGCTAGGAAAAATGATTTAGAAATATTGAAATTAGCAACAGCATTAAACATAGAGAAAAGAGAATCTTTAATAATTTCAAACACAGCTGTAGCATCAAATTCTGCGAATCAAAATGTGTTGGATCAAAAAGCAGATTTAACGGATCCAGCAGTGAAAACAGTAATCAATTCAATTAATCCAAATTTTGAAAATAACATTCAAGAAATTGCTTCTAATTCAAATTTAACTTCTTCAGAAAAAATTGAAAAAATTGTAGTAGAAGAGGAAAATATGTTAAAAGCGTTGAATCATTTGAATCAATTAACAACAAGTGAATTAGCAAAAAATCCAAATGATACAGCATTAAAAGAGAAATCTGTTTCGATAGAAAAAGCAATATCGATTATTGCGACTGATAAATCTGAAAAAGACAAGGTTATTACAGTTGCAAAAGCTCCGATTACAACAACGGAAATAATTTCAACAATTAGTCCAACATATACTGAAAATGTTGCTTCGATTGAGTCAAACTCAACATTAAGTGAAGTTGCAAAATTGAAAGCAATTCAGCAGGAAGATACAAAATTGATTAGAGAAATTGATACTAAAATAAATCAGTTAGAAAAACAGATTCAAACGAATCCGACTTCAGAATTAGTGAATCAAAAAGAAAAATTAGAATCGATAAAATCAGAGAAAGAGGAAGCTTCACTAGAGAGAGCTCAATTAATTTCTTCAAAAGAAAATGTTGTTCAAAATAAGGAAACTGAGACTGCTGTTTTGGATATGATTTCGGAAGTTAAACCAAATTATTCTGAAAAAGTAAAATCAATTAATGAAAGTAGTGACAATCCATCGAAAAAAATAGAAAATTTAATCAAAGAAGAGAAAGATTTAATTTCGAAACTTGAAAGCGTGAAGTCTAAAGATGAATCAGTTGTAAAGAAAGATCCAGCAAATGAAGAAAAAAAGCAGGAAATTACTACAATTGAAAAAGCAATTCAGCAATCAGAAAGCAAAGTAAATACATTAACAAATGATTTAGTACAAACTGAAGTGAATGCAATTGATCCCGTTCAGTTGATTACAAAAGTAGATGAAAAATACACGGATGAAATTACTGCAATTGAACGTTTGAATAGTTCAACAAAACAAGCAGATTTGATTGCAAGGGAAACTGAATTACAACAAAAAATTGCAGAAAAAATAGCTTCAAATTCGAAACAAATTGAGAAGTCGGGAAGCATTTCTTTAAAAGCAGAAAACACAGTATTAGCACAACAATTAGATGCAAGTAAAAATAGGGTAGAAGCTTTAAAAGAAGCTGACATCGTAAACCCTATAAATTCAGAAAACGTTTCAGAAAACAAAGTAGCATCTTTGGAAATTCGTCAATCAATTTTAGGAAGTAATTCTGTAGAAGTTGAAAAAACTTATACGACATTAGATGAACTGAAAAAGCAGGATGTAATTTTAGCAAACTACGAGCAAACTTTGGTGAATCAATTAGATGAAGTGACAAAAGAATTAGAGAAAAATTCTCAAAATTCAAATTTAATAGAACAAAAAATATCATTAGAAGAAGAAATTAAATTGGTTCAAAATAAGCGCAAAGCAGGTAGAATTACAATTGGAGAATTGGAACGTGTGGCGGTAGTAAAATCGGATGAACAGATTCAAATTGAAAATTTACAAACTGAAAATGATTTATTAAAACAAAAAGCTCAGAATCCAGATTTAACTTCAAAACAAAAAGCTTTAATAACGAAGGGAATTAGTCAAAATGAAAAACAACAAAATGAGTTAACGACAATTGTTGTTACAAATACGCTAACTAAAGAACAAGAAGAAAATAAACAAAAAACAACTCAAATTATTCCATTATCGAATTCTTCAAATTCTATAGTTGCAGTTGCACAAACCCAAAATACACGATTGACATCGGAAGTTGAAATTTTAGTAAATAAAGCAAAAGACACCAAAGATGCTGAAGAAAAAAATTATATTTTAACTCAAGCATTAGATAAGCAAGTTCAGGCAAATGAAATTATTGAAAATGCTTTAATTGACAATGCAATTCAAGTTGCTTCAAACAATGAAATAGCATCTTTATATACGAAAGAGGAGTTGGAGCAAAAAAAACGTAGATATACGATTCAGATAGGTGAATTAACTTCTGAGATTCAATCATTAGATGCGCAAATTAATGCAACTAAGCCGAATAAAGCAAGCAGTTTAATTCAAAAAAGAGATGAATTGATAACTCAACAAGAGCAATTAAAAGTAGAAGTTTCAAGAATTGAGAAACAACTTTCTGGTGAAAAAGTTACAACCGTTTCCACAATTAATAAAAAAGCAATTGAAGAAGCAATAACCTATAAAGAAGAGAATGAAATTGCTCAAACAGATGTGTACAAGTCGTATGTTCAAAGTGTTAGTAAAGCTTTAGTGACGGAGAAAAAAATTACAGTATTAAATAATGAATTAGAAGAACAAAGAGTCGTAGCGAAGCAATTAATTAAGACTTCAATTGATAATCCAAGTGAAGCAAATAAAGATGCTGTAAAGGAACAATTACATTTGATAAAATCAGGGGAAACAGCAAAAGAAGTTTTAGAAAACCAATTAAAAATAGAGCAAACAGAAGCGAATGGGATATTGCTTCAGAACGAAGGTGTTTCTATGAAAATGCAGAATATGGCTCAACGAGGAGTACTACCAGTTGATAAACAAGAATTGATTGCGAAATTGGTGCCACTTCCAGCTTCTGGTTTAGAAATTAAAACAGATGTGAAGCGAAGTGACGTGTTTATTCCAATTCCAGTAGATGTAAAAGAACCAAACGGGTTAGTTTATCGTGTTCAAGTTGGGGCATTCTCTAAGCCAATACCACAAGATTTATTTAGTTCATTCAATCCCGTTTCTGGTGAAAAAATTGCGAATACTTCGATTACAAGATATATGGCTGGTTATTTCAATGGAGCAGGTAAAGCTGTTGAAGCACTAACATTGA
>JACOTM010000022.1 GCA_016178305.1 Flavobacteriia bacterium
AAAGCTAAAATTATTTCAAAGCCTATAGTTTTTGATTTGTAAAAATCATAGTTTTCAGGTAATCCTACGCCATTGTCTTTTACAGATATTATAAATTGATTATTGTTATCTGTAAATGATACGCAAACTTTATCAATTCCAGATTCAGATTTCCCATGCTTAATTGCATTAGAAACTAATTCATTTATAATTAATCCACATGGTATAGCACGGTCTATAGTAAAATAATTGGTCGTTTGGCATTTAATATTTGTAGATATTTCAATCGTTGCATTAAATGATTCTTTTAATAAATTAATAATTGAAATTATATAATTTTCTATATCAACTCTTTGTAAATCTTCAGATTGATATAATTTTTCATGAACCAAGGCAATTGATTTGACACGATTCTTTGTTTTTGAAAATACCTCTTTAGACAACGAATCTGGTAAATACAATGATTGTAGATTCAAAAAACTAGAAATTATTTGTAAATTATTTTTTACTCGATGATGAACTTCTTTTAATAAAATGTCTTTTTCTTTTAGGGATTGTATAATCTTGTCTTCCGCTTTTTTTCTTTCAAAAAATAAAGGTATTTCATAATTCATTTCATTTAAATCCGTAGATTCTTCTTTTGAAATATGTTCCTTTATCCGATGTGGCGGGGCCATGATAAATGTACAATTTGAGTCTCCTTTTGCCCTACATGAAATCTCAACAGCTGTCAACGGGATTCCAAAGCTTTCTTCACACCAGCCAGAAGAATAACCAGCATTCATAATACAAACAGGTCGATCTGCTTTTAACGATTTGCTTAACCAAGATTCAGCTTCAAATGAATATGGATGATAATATTTTAGATAAAAATTATCATCAGGAGTAGGGCTGCTTTCAGGTAGTATTTCAACCTTTGCCCAACCACTATATGCAAAATGAACAGGACCTGCCGATAATTTTGAAATAGGGTCAAGTAAATTCATTTTTTGATGAAAGTTTTTAGCATCAGCATTGCCTAAAACATGAGCAATGTCAAATAAAAATTTACTTCCAATATTCAACGCTTCTTTTTCTCCTTTATCAGCATATAAATTTTTTATTTTATTAAAGAAATCTACCGAAAGAGAAGAGGCTCTCATCAAAACATAACGTTCTCCATGAATTTCAATAGAGCCTTCAGATGGATTGGCATTAATTGAATCAAAATAATCTCCAACCACAGCTTCAGCTTGATCAAAAATAGATTGAAAATCAGATGGAACATTTACCTTACTTTGCTTAGAAGCAAATGGAAATTGTCTTTTTTTTAATTGCTCTAATTCATTTTCTAGTTGGGCAATTCTTTCTAACAATAATTGATTTTCTTTTTCAAGCATTAACGAATTTTTTCAGTATAGCAAAATAAAAATAAAGAAACAAAGTGGAAATTAAAAATAATCCCCTAAATTAATTTTAAGGGATTATTTTTTTTAAATACAATATTCTGCGTATGCCTCTTGAAGATTTTCAGCAATCATTTGTGCTGTTCCTCCTTCAATGTGATGTCTTTCTAAAAAATGAACTAATTTACCATCTTTAAACAATGCAATTGACGGAGAAGATGCTGGATATGGTAAAAAATATTTACGTGCTTGAGCAACTGCTTCACCATCAACTCCTGCAAATACAGTCGCTAACTTTGTTGGTTTATTTTCACCTTTAATGGAAAGTTTTACTCCTGGACGCATATTTCCTGCAGCACATCCACAAACAGAATTGACTACAACTAATAACGTCCTATCCGCATTTTTTAATGTTTCATCAACTTGTTCTGCTGTTGTTAATTCTTGAAATCCTGCATTTACAAGATCTTCTTTCATTGGTCTAACTAATTCTGGAGGATACATATTTAATTTATTTAATAATTATTATTGAAAGTTATATTCACAAAAATAATAATTAATTAAATCATTCCCTACTTATTTAGAATCATTATATGATATAGAAATTCCTTGTTTATACCATTTTCACTTTGAATCTACCAGTAGATTTTCAAGTATAAAACCGATTGACCTTAATTCCCAGATAAGTTTTATTTGAAGTCAAACGTAAATATGGTGAACATTAGAGTTAAGATTAATAATTAGAATATAAAGTTGTAACAACTATTCCTTTCTTATTGCTTAAATTGATTGATAACAATACTTTTTCTTTCATTTTCCATTCAAACGGAGGAGCTAATAAATTCAGTCCGCTATTTTTTTTCAAACGAATTCCTTGCCCTGAAATAATATCTAAATTGGGAATAAAATCTCCATCAGGCAAATGTTCAGTAATAATAAGATGTTTAAAATCACTTAGTTTATGTAAAATGCTTTGAATTTCTTGATTAGACAAATGTTGTAATACCTGTCGAACCAAAGCACAATATCCCTTGGGCAGTTCATCTTTCGCTAAATCTAAGCAATGGAATTCTAAATTTTCTGTTTGGAACTTTTCTTTGTTATGAGCAATTAAACCTTCAACAATATCCACTCCAATATAATGTTTGGTATATTTCACTAATTCTTTTCCGACATTAAAATCTCCACAACCTAAATCACACACTGTAATTGGTGTTGGAAATGAAGTTAAAAAATCAGTTACAACTTTTACATAAGGGTGCACCAATTCGTCTAAATGTGAACCTTCTCCAGAGTAAAATTCAGATTCTTTTCCACCCCAAAGGTGCTTTTCATATATCTGTTCCATGGCTTCTTTTGTTGGCCAAGGTGTTTTTTTATTATTAGTTTGCATTTTGGATAAGTTAAACTATTAGAGACATTTATTCTTTCGATAATATAATTAAATCAAAAAACATTAATCGCGTATATAATTGATCAACAGAGACAATTCCTGAATATTCTTTTTCCTCTTCTTCAGACCTAAAAATGAAATTGAATCCATTATTTGAATAATATTTTATAGGTCGTTCCTTATTATAGGAATCAACTACCAAAAATCTACAACCTGTTTTATTTTCAGAATCAATAAACCAAGCTTTGATAAATTCCATCAATTCTTTACCAATTCCTTTACCTTCAAAATCTTTATTTACTCCTAAACGACCAATCAAAACTGCAGGGAAACTTTTTAAATTCCTTTTCTGATTTGCAACTTTTCTCGCTAATTTATTTCGTTCAGGTTTAGGTAATAATTGAGCTTTTATGCTATCATTTGAAATTGTAAAAGCGCAAACAATGATATCGGGCTTTTCATCTAATGTAAAACAATAGGTCTTCCCGAATAAGTCTTGATTGTAGGGAATAAAATCTTTAGCGAAAAATTCACATAAATCGTCATCATCACAAACAAAGGGTGTTGATTTTTTTACTAATGATTCGGTTAACGGTTGGAAAGTACAGTTGTTTGCAAGAAACGACATAATTAAATTACTTCAGTTTGGCTTTTTCTAAAATTTTATTTGTTGTTGAAACTTGTTTAGAAAAATTAACTGAACCTCTTTTTTTAGATGCATTGTCAGCACTTGCAACAAAATTTTGGGCAATTTTGTCGGTCAATATTGGAATACTTTTTATTGCACTTGCCATAACAGATTGTCTTTTAGCGTAAACAAAGTTAAAACTTTAATTAAAAATAATGAATTAAATATAAAATTTCTATTCAACTAACTACAAGATAGTCATTTATATATTGAAATGCAAATGAAAAACAATTAAATACTCTTCACGAAATCCAAAAACACTTTTTTATGCAATTCAAGATCCATTGACGGTGAAAGTGCAACTCGTGCAATATAATCTTTATCTCCTTCTTTTGTCGTTCCTTGTGTAGAAGTAGCCGGAATTGTCCAGTAACAACCTTTTAATTGTCCGTAACTTACACAGTATTTACTTTCCGTTGGAATTTCTGTAATCATCAAATTGATTAATTTCAAATTCAATTCTCTTTTGTAAGCTTCTTTTTCTTCATGCGTATTTCCTTTTGTTGGAAGATCTAATGAAAAAACTGAAGGTGTAAATCCTTGTTGCGCTAATTCTTCGGATACAAAATTGATTTTCGCTTCTGGCAATGTTTCGCTAATAAAATTCACAAATTTACGTGTGTTTTTATACGCATCTTGAATTCGTTGATTCATCGATGGCAATTGTTTCGCTAAGATTTCCATTTGAAGTGGAGTCGCTTCATTATCACATAATTTTAAGTGAAGCTCGATTTTCTCCATCAAATCTTTTTCTTTTTTTTTTGAAACCAAATAACCTGCTGTACATTTTCCTCCACTTGGGAATTTTGAACCACTTACATAAGCGATCGTTCGCACAGTTGAAAGGATATTGTTTTCACCTAAGAAGTGAACATTTGGACAAAATGTTTGGTCTAATATAAAAACGGGATCAATAGCTAATTCTCCTGAAGCCGCTTTACGTTCTTTGCTTAATATATCTCTTAATTTGATTAAATCTGGAACTTCAACACGCGGATTCGTAGGTATTTCAGCAATAATATATGGAATGGCATCTTCTTTTGCAATGCTTTCTAACAATGCATCAATACAAGCTACCATGTCGTTTCCTCCATCAACTGGTAAATCCAACACTTCCACATTTTCTAAACATGCTGCGATTCTTCTTGCTTGGTCATTCGTTCCGCCATAACAATTCGGTGGAACTACAATTTTGATCGCTTTCCCAGGATGATTTTCAACTGCATCGTGAATCAATCCCATTGCAATGGCGTATTGTGTTGACAGTCCACTTGATGCTACTAACGCTTTAACATTCGTATTCGTAATCTCTTTGATAGTATTTAAAACGATTGATTGATTCGCTTCAAAGTTACTTTCTTGATTTTGGTTCGAATCAGCATGCGTTAACAATTGAAGTGCTCGAAGCGTATTTGCTGGAGTCATTGCAATTGTCTCTCTTCTTCTTACGTGTTGAATTTCAGAAATATAATTATCGTTTTTTGCTCCATTTACAAGTAAAATACTTCCTAATTGATCATCGATATTGATCAAGAAATCAACTGAAGGAACTAACTCAAAATGACAAATTTCTGCTTGATGTGAAATGAAAATTGTACTTCCTTCAATCGGTGTTACTTCACTTAAATTGTCAACTTTTTTTAATTCAAATTGATATCCATATACTTTTTTAACTACCTCAGCATCAAAAAAATGAGGTAACTCTCCCACGTAAGTAATTTGGGTATTTTTGTTCGCTAATAAGTTTTTACGTAAAACAGCTAAAATTGGAGTAGTTTTAGAAGAAAAACTGATCACATTTTCTGTTTTGATAGCATACGTTTTTGCAATTGCCCATTCCAATACACACGATAATGGGTGACCTAAACGGATATAATCGTAAGCTGTACGTAACTCATTAAGAGCCGCAGTTGTTGAATTGTTAGCGATAAATAATTGGTCAAATTGGTCTAAAAATTCAGTTTTCGCTAATTTTTCGTCATAAATATCTAATCGATGCGTTGTAAGATTTAACCAATCCGTTGGCATGTTTTTCAATACATCAGTTATGTAGTTTTTCAATTTATTGTTTTCCATAGTTTTAGCTTTCGAGATAACCAATTCGATTTATTTATCTTCGAACAAAGTTAAACAAAGTTCTATTATTGGATTTTAAATCTGGGATTTTATTCTTTAATATGTAAGTTCAACAAATTCTTTTCCTCTTGAAATATTTAATATTATTTACACGAAATCATTACACAAAATGCGTTACGCATTTTGTGTAATGATAAAACAATAAATTTAAATCAGTTTGATCCGTATAAAGAATGAAATAGTACCTGTATTTGTTATCTTTGAATACTAAATAATTTAGTGGTATGTTCCATTTTGGAACACACCACTTTTTGCAGTTATATAGTTCTATAATCATGATAAAAAAGAAGTTGCTTACTCCATTCTTGACCTTGCTGTTGTTTCACAAGGAAAATCGTTTCGTCAAACGTTTGATGATTCTGTGGCAATTGCACAATTGGCTGAACAAAATGGTTACAAACGCTATTGGTTAGCAGAACATCATAATATGGACGCTATCGGCAGTAGTGCAACTGCTATTTTAATCGGTAAAATTGCTGAAGAAACACAACACATTCGAGTAGGTTCGGGAGGTATTATGTTACCGAATCATTCTCCACTTATTATTGCTGAACAATTTGGAACTTTAGGCACATTGTATCCCAACCGAATTGATTTAGGATTAGGCAGAGCACCTAAATACTAATTTTAGCTATTATATAAGTGACCTATTTTTTTTGGCAAGAACAGAAGAAGAAGTCCGTAATTTACTCCTACAACTTGGACAAGGTCTAAACTGGATTAATTTATTTTCTATTCTTGATTCGCTTCAAACGTATTCAATGAGGAGAAGTAGAAAATATTTTGATATAGTACTAAAAAGTTGTAATTACACAAGAAAAGATGTGTCTGCATTTACAGGTGTAGCAAACCATTTTGGACTAATTGGAGTATTATCAAGGCATGGGGAATTAAAGAAAGGTATTCCAAAAGATCAAATGAGCCTCCGTGAATCACAAATTTTAATTTTGTCTCTCTGCAAATCATTTCTTAAATCAACTTATGGATTAGGATAGTCTTGACTCATGTTAACCCAAACACACCTAAATCTTGAAAGTCAACATTAAGATTCTACCAATTTAGAACTCCCAATCTAACATTATCGAAACAGAGCTCCCCATCCAATACCCCGATTGAAGAAGATAATGTGTCAGAACCATTGTATGATACCCCATTCGTAATTGCAAGTTACTTTCTAAGCAGAAACGTGTTAAAAGTTCTCAGGTAGAAAGTAATATTGTCAGTATTTACAAGGGTTTCAGAGCACCTATTTACCAATACAATATATAACTTTAACTGAATATCAATTACTTATATTGATTAGGCAACAAATAAGCAACAAAATTTGTTGAAAAAGAGATAATTAATGGTAAATAAAAAGAATATATAAATCTTTAATTTGAGCCAAATATATAGAAATTACATCAAATGTTTTCTATTCATTCTTCAAAATTAAGGTAGTTTAATACTCTATCTATACTTAAACTATACTCTTAGTAAACTAAAAAATCGACTACCTGTTCTTTTTTCAATCCAGTATAGGAACAGAAATCATCTATTGTTACAAACTCATTTTTTGCTTTGCCAAGTGATTGGCGAATGTCGCTGATTAATTTGCGAGCGGTTCTCTCTTTTTTACCCGTGATGTTTTGTACATCTTTTGGGTAAATAACTATGCGATTTTGTATTAATTGTGTCATAAACGGCAATAACGGAAACTGAATTTTTAATACTTAAATATACACCTTAAATTTGATTAAAAGTATTAAATATGAAGTCTTTAATCTGTTTTTGGTTGGTTTGCGTGGGTTTGCATTGTTCTGCTCAAAAGTTATATAAAGTAATCAGTGTTCACGATGGTGATACATTTGAAATCATTAAAAATGGTAAAAAGCAATCTTGCAGGATTGCAAATATTGATGCTCCTGAACTCAAACAAAGTTTTGGTACTAATTCACGTGATAGTCTAAGTAAGTTAATCTTAGGAAAGGAAATCATAGTAGATTCATTAACAATGGATATTTACAATCGAATGATTGTATCACCAAGGATTAATGGCCAAAATATTGACTACATGATGATTCGTAATGGTTGGGCTTGGCACTATTCCATTTATTCCAAAAGCACATTTCTTGAAAAAACAATGAATTTGGCAGTCAGTCAAAAATTAGGTTTGTGGTCTTGTGGAATACAAGATGTTTGCCCACCATGGTTATACAGAAAGTATAATCGAATCAATAAAATCAAGTATTGTAAAAGTTGTAATTTTTAACCCCAAAATAAGATGGCAAGACAGAATGGTCTATTTAAAATCAAAGGAACGTTAGATAACGTAACTTTCTACAAGTCAGTCGATGGAGACTTGGCAAGAATGAAAACAAGTGTTGACAAAGACAGAATTAAAAACGATCCTGCTTTTCAACGAACTCGTGAGAACGGCGCTGAATTTGGAAGTTCTGCGAAAGCAGGAAAACTTACAAGGGATTCACTTCGTCCAATTGCTTTAAATGCAACAGATAATCGAGTAGTTTCTCGTATGACTAAATTAATGACTTCAATCAAAAATTTAGATACAACATCTGTAAGAGGTTCAAGAAATGTTGGTGTTTCAATGCCAAATGCGAATGCGAAAGCCTTGTTAAAAGGGTTTGAGTTCAATTCAAGTGCATTGTTGAGTAGTACCCTTTTTAAACCGTATGCAATTAATACGACTACAGGAGTGATTACAATTACAGGTATTATTCCAATCAACGATGTTGTTTTTCCTTCTGGTGCGACACATGTAAGTTTTACAGGTGGGTATGCAAATATGAACTACGCAACGAATGTTGTGGATTTCAAATTGACAAACGTTCAAAACGTTGCTATTAATGGTACTCCATCAACAATCACTTTAACTCCTACTGCCGTTCCAGTGGGAACAGGTGCAAAAGTGTTCTTGTTGAAAATGGAGTTTTTTCAATTAATGAATGGTGTTCAGTATAGTTTGAAAAATGGTTCTTACAATGCATTGAAAATCATCGAAGTAATTTAATGATGACAACAGAGAATAAAAAGAAAAAGCCAAAATTTAAAGCAGGTGCAGAATTGTCTGCAAAAGTGAATCTCACGCAATCATCAGATGCAGAAAATTCAACAATCATGCGAATTTGGTTTTATGTAAAATCTAAATTGCTTTATCAGAAATCACAAGATTAATGATTCATCAAGTAAAAGTGAAGGTTGCCCGAAAGAGCAACCTTTTCTTGTTTCAGTTAATTAACTCTAACATTAGTACTCTTTTCAATTGCTTCATCAATTCCAGCTGCTTTAAAATATTTAATCTGTTTTGCTCAATTTTATGAACCTTATTAATATGGCTTTTAAACTTCTCTGGCTTCTCTTCCATTTTTAAAAGTGCATCATATAAAGTTGATTTAATGTGACGAATATGAATAAAGGGAATGACTGAACCTACAAGATGTTGATTGAATATTTTCCCTTGCCACAATCCAAACATTAACCAATATAATTGGTTTTTTTCTTCTTCATTTTTACAGCTACAAACAAAACAATTAGGACAAGGATTTTCTAAGGGCTTTCCGCAGTTTAAACCTTTATTCAAGATATAGAATTGAAATCCATTGTATTCTTTATCTGAATTGTAAGTAGTGATATTAAATTCTATCATAACTTTCAGATTAAAGTTTGTAATTAGTTGTTTTAGCAAAAGGCAAATGATTCAAAGCAAAACCTTGAAGGCTTATAAACATATTCCTCTTATTACTTGCTTCTAATTCTTCAATTTGAGAGCGCATAAATTGAATTTCTTGAATCAATTCATTTTTTGTAAGTCTTAAAAGAATGCTTTTAATGACTGCTGGATTTGTTCGATTGTACATATTTATCTGTTTAAAAATTATGTCCTTTCGTCGCTTTGCTCCGCCCAATCATTTTTGAAGAAAAAGAGAAAAAACCGAAAAAAAAGAAAAAAGAATGCCCTTTTTTTGGGGAGCGAAGGAATGAAGACAAGATTTTTGACAAAAAAATACTACCCGACTTTTAGTAATGATTTTGAACGGAATTATGATTTTGTTTAATAGAAGAAATTATTATGCGAAAGGTGAACCGAGGGTGGAGATTATTTTGACAAAACCCGTAGGGCTTGAACTTGACGTAATGACGTAGCGACCTATCTTTGCATTCATTTTTTATTTTTGATACCCGAAGTGTGAATTTAAGTCCACCGAAAAACTTAAAAGATGTGATAATTTTTCTTCAATCGAAGTGATAATTCTCTTTTTAATCACGAGGCTTTTGCCTATCAGCATTGTGGCAAAGGAGGGTTGCGACTGCCATCGTTTTATATCATTTATAATTTTAAATCAAAATCAAAGACTAAAATTTAAAGAAAAGGAAATAGTGCCTACAGCTGTGAGTAGGAAACAGGGGGAATTGAGGAAACTAAGGAAATAAAGAAACTCTAAAACTGACTGATTACTTAAAATCGAAGCTTAAATTATTTCCCCCTGTGTGCGTCGAGCCGTCTGCGAGTTGAGCGAAGGTGGGAATGGAGAATGCTGACGATTAGGAAGCATGGGAATGACCTATGCAGATATGCACGAAGGTTTGGCGGATTTTTTGAAACCTCGAAGCGATAATTAAAAGCAAGTGTGTGATTGAAAGAAGTGTAGGAACGGAACGGATTGAAAGAATACTCTTGCAGACTTACCGAAAACTTAAACACGAAGCGAGAACTTTAATGGCTTTTGCTACTTGAAAGAGGGACGAGAGAAAGTAGCAAGTGCCAACATTGATGAACCCTCAAAAAATGTGACAAACCTGAAGCCTGAGCGATTTAGCAGGCGAGCCAAACACAAGCAACGGCAGACCCCTTGTAAACACACTGCGCAGCAAACCTTATTGGGATTTTCCTGCGGAGCTTGCGGAGCAGGTCAAGGGGGATGAAGTAGTTGCGACTGACGACGTATGAGGACGTTACAAAAAGAACTATTGGAAAGCCGTAAGTGAGGAGTTCCGACGAATAGGCTTGGAATGATATATGCAAGGGCACGACGTTAGGAGTGTTTATATACCCTTGCAGATAAGTTGTTTTTGTAAAAGGACGAAAAGAAGGAAGACCATATTTCCTTTTCTGATTTATCTATTAAAAATGAAAGATGAACTTAAAGCTTTCTCCTTAGAAATCAAATTATTACCTCTTGGCTTAGTTAAACCTAATTTAATTAATTCATTGTATTTGTCAGTAGCTTCAACATACATTTTTTCTAAATAAAAATCATTTATATTTGATTTTTTGCTATCAATAATAATCTGAATTCTTTCGGATATTTCTAATTTCATACAAATAATTTTGTGTGAACAAATATAGGAATATTGTTAGATTTGACATAATCAGCCAATAAAACATAATAATCTCTTATTTCTTTACGAATAGGAAGATGGCTATAATCTTCTATTTTTAAGCGTATTTTATTTTCTAATGTATCAATATTAATAGGCCTACCATGTGTTTTCCACTCGTTATTATTACTTAATAAATCTGCTATCTCTTCTGCACGAATTTCTTTTTCTTTTAAAGAAACAGGATTTTTTTCTTCAGGTTTAGTTGTCATATGGACAGTCCAATTTTTAAACTTATATTTAACTAACCAATTCTTTAAAAGAGAAATTGTTAATTCTTTGGCCTGCTCATAACCTTTTAATTCTGCTAAATCAAAATCTTTTAAAATAACAAACTCAGCCTGAGAAAGTGTATTTGCTTTTGCTTTCTCAATTAATTCATTTACTTTATCTAAATAACCAAGTGCAGCAACCCAATTTCCCTCTTTATTTTGAACTTGTGGATCAATAGGACCAAGAACAGAAAAATAATCCATATAAATATTATCACCACTCATACAGAAAATTGTACCAGCACTAAATGCATAATCAGGAACAATAAAATTAACTTCCTCGTAGTGATGCCTTAAAATATTAACATACCTCTCAACAGCTATAGCACTACCACCACCTGTAGTTAAAACAACAAAAAGTTTATCTTTTTTATCTGAAGAATTAGCTAAATCTTCTATTATTTTTAAAATGAAATTTTCATTACCATCAACTATTTGACCAAAATATGAAAAAATATCAGCATCTAAAACTGAAGATAAAGTAAGTAATTTTTCTGCTAAAACATTTTTAATCGTGTCATCTACTGGAGGTTTCATAATTGTTTTTTTTGATTAAAATTAATATTATTTATCATAAATTGGAGAAAAATCTGAAAGAGCCCAATGTCTCCAAATTTGACCAAAAGGACAGAGAGGGTCTATTTTTGCTTTTACCCAAGGTGAAGTTTGACAATTTTCATCAACCTTGATATTTACATTATCTATCTTGCTGTTTTTACAAAATTGCTGAAGTTCACAAGCAGAATGATCTGTCCGAGTGAAAACACGTAGAACCTGATTAATAGCCCAAAATATTGCAGGACTAAAATTCTCCTTTGGGGGATTAAAGTCTGAGGGTAATAAGATTGATGCATCATCATCTGAATTAAGAACTAATGGCGAACCAATCATATTAAGAAAAAAAGCGAAAAATTCATTTTGCTTAGGCTTACCAAAATGTATTATATCACCAATAAACCCCGGCACTTCTGTTCGAAACATTTTGATACGATCAAACACAGTATCTATCCAATCTCTTATTGGTTTGTAGCAATCCGCATTGAAATTCTTTTTAATTTCTTTCCGAACAACTTCAATTAAAAAAGTGAAATCAACATGATTACCTTTAATTTCTTCTAATCCCAATTTGTATATATCAGCTACATCTTGTTCTGAATCATGAACATTATTTTCTTTAAAAAATCGTAAAAGTCGAATAAATGATAAACCAGGATGATATGACATAAGTGACATATCACAAATCATTATCAAAAAATACTTGTCATCAAAAATTTCAGGATATTCAAGCTTAACAATCTCTTCAATTATTTTGTAAGGATATGCTTCTCCATCTGGAAGAATACCTTTGTGATGATATTGTTCGCAAAGATATGCCATACCTTCTGTAACATGGTTACCTCCAAAATCAAGTACCCTTATTTCGTCTGTTTCAACATCTTTAAACTTGATTTTTATCACATTAACAATCTTGTCTTTTTCAAATTCATAATTTGTAATGTCAAATGAAAAATGAGATATTGATTTGCTCTTTTGCTTAATTGGAGAACCAATGTATATTGGACGAAGCTTTAAATTCAAATGGCCAAAATTTTCTTTTTCAATTTTTGGTACAACCTCAATCGGTACATTAAAATTTGGTACATTATCAACGAATATTTTATTAGCACAATATTGAATATAATAATTAATTGTAGAGATATTCATTAAGCCATATATCGTTGATATATCTTGAATAAAATGAATGTATTCATGAAGATATAAACCAAAAGCACCATCTTCAATTTCATTAAGATTACTTAAATCAATCGGTAAATCAATTTTCATCTTGAAAAATGAAGGACGATAATAACAATTACCAAAATCTAATTGTTGTTCCATAATATTCTATTCTATAAAAACCATAAATTATCCTTGCCGAAGGATGGGATTTCGTTGCCTTCAAAGTGAGGGGCAATTTGGGCTACCATTTCTGGGTATTTGATTGTTACTGGTAAGTTTTGTTGTTTGATTGATTTCCAATACATTCTACTGAATTGGTAAACTTGCTCTATTAATTCCTTGATTTCCTTGGTATTTTCTAATCTTGTTTTGTCTGTGCAGTCTATTTGTAGCTTTATTGGGAATGGATAACCTTCTTTTGAAACGTTAAAATCTGCTTTATGATAGGAATTGTTATATAATAGGTATTTTTTGTTCCCTATGTTAACGTATGTTCCACTAAGTGGCATTAGTTCTTTATTCTCTTCATCAAATGCTACTATATCTTGTGAAACTGTTTTATTTATTGTGACAATAAATATTGGAATGTCTAATTTTAATCTGTCTAATGCTTCTTGAATTGGTTTAATTTCTTTTTCACTCATTGCTTTGTAAAAATGAATAATTAAACGTTCTATTTCTTTATTTATTGAAGCATATTCTCGAATTGCATTGATGATTGAACCTGCTAATTCTCTTGTTTCACTTTTAGTGAAATATTCAAAGTTTTTAAAGCCTCCTGTATTATCAAAACTAAATGCGCTACCAATGTACTGAATATCATTTGTAGTGTCTTTAAATGCACCAATACCTACTATTAATTCATTTTTGGAAGGAATATTTAACTTCCACGGAATACCATCTAATTTTGCTAAAAGCGCAACAGCTATATTGGGTAAATTATAGGCATAGTTATCATTACCTTCCCATATTTTATTGGCATCAATTACTTGTGATGTGATTTCTCTTATTAAAAGTTGTTCTTTGATTTTATAGTACAATTCACGGTTTTCTGGACTTTCATCATTTTTTGAGAAAGGAGTTAAATAAATAGCAATGTATTTTATATCGCTATCAAACTCTTTTTTAGATAACTGCGATTTGATTTCAGGTAATGGGTTTTGTTTGTCTTTAAAAGCAATACTACCACCATGCACTGTACTAATTGGTAAATTGATGTATTTTTCTACGCCTTTAAACCATCCTAAACCTGTTTTTAAATACGTATCAATTATTTTAGTTTTGGATAAATCATCTTCATGATAAATATAAAAGAATTGAACTTTTGAAAATGTAGATTTTTTAAATGGTCCATTTGCTTTTAAACCGTCGTTTGGTACATTGTTTTCACTATTATTTCCAAAGATTAATTTGTTGCAATTTAAATCTGTTCTATTGATTTTTAGTGGTGAAACATCTAAAAAACCAATTGTATTTATTGGTATAAATTGTTTGAAAAAACTTGTATTTATAAAGTCGACATAAAATTGATTTATTTTACTGAAATAGGAAGTGTATTTGTTTTCTCGCTTTGGAAGGGTTGATTTGAATTTTAAATCTGATTTTAATGTGTTATTTAAAACTGGATATACTTTTTCAAAATCTACCTCTTTATCAGCAAGTGATTTATATTTTTCTATTTTTTTATTATAGAAAACTGAACCAATTGAATTTATAGACACATCATTTGTAACCTCAAAAATGTTTCTTTTCAAGATTTTACCTTGGCCGTCGTAAGATATTTGTAACTCTGGAAAATCGGAAACTTCTTGAATATTTACACTTAATGTAAATTTGTCAAATGTCTTAAACTGAACTGTTGAATCTTTCTGATTTGGAATCCAAATTTGATTGTCTTTAACGAAATTGATTTTAAGAATTTGTGGATTCTTTTTTTTAAAGTAATGTTTTATCTTTTCGTTGTAAAATCGTTTTATAAAATCTTTGTTTTCTACTTTAAAATCTATTTCAATTGGTGTATATCCTTCTTTTTCAAAATCAAATGTTGTGGATATGAAATCTAAACTGTTTGCATTAGGCAGAAAGTTCGCTATGTTTTTTGGAAAGATTGATTTGTGAATTGTTGTCCCATCATCTTGTTTGCCTTCCTTAAAATAGAATACGACTGGTTTCTCAGGCCAATCGAATGTAAGTATGTTGAAAAATAGGTTGTTCATTTATCTAAATATATATAATAAAAAAACCCATAAGTTACCTTATGGGTCTTCAATTCTTTTTTTAGAGTGCACCTATATATCGAGTATATAAAGGCACTATTTGATGCAAATATATGAAACTAATTGATATAAACAAAAGAATTAACATTTAATAGGAATTTTTAAACCTGATTTTTCAGAATAGATTCTATATGCCTGATTACTATCTTCTTGACATTTAAATAGACAATTATTTATCTCTTCAATGAAATCATTTTTTCTATTTTCAGAAATAAATTCAAGTATATATTCAATGACTTGTATAATAACTTTTAGATTGTTCCTTTTGTCATCATCGTATTCAATTGCTGGTATTGTTGGTAAACTGGTTGGTAAATAATAATTGTATAAAATTGCACCATGCGCACATCTGTTTCTAACATGCACTAAACCTCTAAAAATACGTTCAAACTTATCAATAGGTTTTACACCTAATTTCTCAGATATTCTTTCTTTTATAATTGAATCTAAAGCACATTCATAAGTTTTGAAAATTGAACCAAATGGGAAATTTTCAAAAGTTTTCCATGCAGGAGCATAAGTACAATCAGGGTATTTTTTGTGATGATTTTTAATTACAAAATGTTTCTTCTTAAAATCTTCATTGTAATGTTTAGGAAACTCATCGACGAATGACTTTAACATTACTGATTCATTCATAAACCAAATAGGATCGTCTTTGTATTTAATTGATAAAAAATAAACAAGACTTGTACGAAAATTAATTTCAATTCGGTTAAGATATTTAGTCAAGATGTATCTAATGTCAGAATCTAAATAATAGAGTGCTATTATTGTTTTGAATTTAGTGCCCTCAATAAAATCATGTGAACCATCCGTTTTTCTAAGATTATACCAATAAAATCCAAGTCTGTAATAACCTATATCTAAGAGTATCTCTTTTGTTTTTTGTTCTGAAAAATCTTCAAAATCAATGCCTCTTGATTTTAATGTTTCAATTTGTTTGTCTATTGATATTGCAACGTTACCCATTAAAATGATATTTCATTATTTTAAAACTAAAATTTTGCTTAAATCCTTCTTTACTAATTACATTTTACATAAGAAATCATTAGTTTGAAAAAATTGTTTATTTCATGCTCCCAATAATATCTAATAACTCTGGAATTGATTTTGCACCTTCTAATTTTGCGGTGTTAAATACCATGAAATAACGATAATTATCTCCTGCTTTACTTGCCCATTTTTCACCTAAACGTATTTTCTTTGCGCTGTCAGAATTATCTCTGTCATCACCTTTTGTTTCTACTAATAGTATTTTGCCATTCTTTGTTTTGACTATAAAATCAGGGTAATGATTCACAAACCCGTTCAAGCAAAAACCTTTTCCTCGTTCAAGATTTCGGTGCCAAAAAACAACACTGTCCAAATTGGCAATATCGTTAATGACTTTCTTTTCAAAATCATTCATTTCACCTTCTTGCTCGTATAGGTTCTTAGTAATTCCTTTTACCGTATTTACTGGATTTATTTTACTTGGAAAACTAAAATGACCCTTGCATATTACTGATCCTTTATCTAATAAATTACTAAATTGTTTTTCTGCAAATGCATCAGATAATGAATTGATTTTTGCTTTTATCTTATTTGCATAAATAGCTTCATTACTTGATAACTCTGCTAATTTGTCTGCATCCAAATTTGAAAGTATTGAACTAATGTATTTTTTCAATTCAGGTTCTGGAATTGAATCAACCTTACTAATCTGTTTTAAAATTCGTCCTGTTAATTGATTGATTTTTGCTTCTGGAGTTAGCCCTGAAATGTACTTAACAAAGGCTTCCTTAACCATGTTGTTTTCCTTTTTATATTCTGGGATATACTCATCTTTCTTACTTTCAACTAAATCAACACGATACATTTCTGACCCTGTTTGCGAAAAATCAATTGCAGTTTCTTGTTGACTTAAAGCAAAATCTTTTAACAATAGATTTTTTGATAATAATTGCTCCGAACCTTCTTCGTTGAAAAAAGACCCTTGGTTTACTTTTATATAGAATGCAGGAAGAGAAATTGATTTTGCTTCTTCCTTAAATAGCTCTTTTATCTCAAATGTTTTCATGGCATTACCAAGTTCATGTGGAACAATATCTTCCTGATCTAATTGTTCAATTGTTTTTTCAAAAGCCTCGTTGGTCTGGGTTGCCAAAGTCACAATTTCATTTAATTGAACTTGGGCTTTTTCAGAGGTTGAAAGTTCCTTAATTGTATCTGGATTTATTTCTTCAACTATCGGTATAGTATCGTTGGTGTTTGATACAACCTCATTTGTACTTTGCATAAATAAATCTTCAAACGATCCTGTGGATGGTTGTGGATTTACAGTAGCATTTTCAACATCTAACATTTCCTTTGTACGATAGTCTTTTTCACTAAAGCCTGATTTGTTCAAACCTTCAATAATTTTGTCCAACGTCGCAATGAAATTTGTAGAAGATGTTAAAACGTAAGAAAAATTCAACAATTCTTGTTGATGCTTTGTAACATACGGTTGTCTTAATATTCGACCCAATATCTGTTCAACATCAACGGCAGATGACTTATTGGCCAATGATGCCAATACATAAGCAAATGGACAATCCCAACCTTCTTTTAATGCATTAACAGTGATTATGTATCTTACTTTGCAATCTGGACTCATTAAATCCTCTTTCGAAATTTCATCTTTACCAGAAGTTTTAATTTTGACTTGTTCCTCCGGAATACCAGCCTCAATTAATTGCTCTTTGATTTTATCAAAAGTGATATTATCGTCATTACTTCTTGGTTGCGCTTGAAATAAGACAATTGGACGAATGTATTTACCTCCGTTTTTTAATTCTTCTAATGCCTTATCCTCTAATGTTTTTTGAAGATTAATTGCACCACTGATTACTTCATTTGTGTCCTGATGATTATAAACAATAACTGGCAACTTAACCATGTTATTCTTTTTCAAGTGTATGGCATCTACGAAACTTATAATATTACTCTTAACTCTTGGTGTAGCTGTTAATTCAAGTATAAATGACGGATTGATATTATTCAACATATCCACACGTAAACCGCTTTCTACATTATGACTTTCATCAATAATGACAACTGGATTTAATTGATTAATTACCTGAATTAATGCTGTTTCATCAACATTGGGTAATAATTTATCTTGTTGCTGATATGTTTGCGGAAACTGTAGTAAGCTACTGTTTTCTCTAAATGCTCGTGGTAACCCTTTTCTAATTTGCTCAACAAATGATTGTACACTTAATACCAATAAACTTAATTGTTCCTTTACTTCTGCTGGACCAAAACTTGCTCCTTGGATTAGCGTTTCTTTATCATACACTTTTACAGCACTACCAAAATGACTATCAATTTTCTGACGGTATGGATGAGAAGTATCGTTGAGATTTTTGAGTGTTTGTTGTAAAATGGTGTCAGATGGCACGAACCAAACTGCAACTTTTGGTTTGTCCAAAGGATAACTATCAAATATTGTTTTCAGAGCGTTACACGCAATAAATGTTTTACCGCCAGCGGTTGGAACCTTCATTGTAACTCTAGGCACACCCGTTATAGAATTATTGTATGGTTTAAGGTAATTATGACCTTCAAGAGTGTGAATTAACACTCCCTTTCGTTCCCAAAATAAATCATATGCCCTGTTTATTTTCTGTGTTTCATCAAGGGTATTGATAAACTCACCGAGTTCATTTATTACAGTTTGTTGATATGGCTTTAATTCCATTCGTGTATCAGTTTTTTATTTTATAATCATTCTATCCAATATTCAATTTGTCCTAAAAGCGTTTTATATCTCTTGGGATTTTCTTGAAAATAATGTTGTGTTGGAGCATGTAATCAGGATCTAACAAACAATGGTCTGCATAGATGATATATTGCTCTTGTTTCTCTTTTACAATACTTAGACTCTCTAAATCCAATGTTGTAAATTTCTCAGGCTCATAATAAAAATAGATACCAGTATTCTTAAAGTTTTCAAGGATATACCAATTCTCTTTAGATCGTATTCTTTTTAATAGCTGTTTGGTTTCTGTATAATAGATGTAACCTCTTATTTTATCTTCGCCAACTTTTTCATTTAGATTACCTGTTGAATTAAAAATTGGCTCACCCAACTGTAAATAATCAAATGAGGAATCTATTCCTTCAATATCCTCATAACCTTTTATCACCCTTTTTACTCGTTCCGCAGTAATATTATTAGAGTAATCTTCCATTTCAATTAGAATAACTTTACGGTTACCATTGTCTTTTTTATTGAGACTTAAAACGGCATGAGCTGTTGTTCCTGAACCTGCAAAACTGTCAAGAATAATTGCGTCTTTTTTTCTGTAAGAACAAATAAGTTTCGCAATTAATTTTGAAGGTTTCGGAAAATCAAAAACTTTTGAACCAAATATTTTTCGATTCTCATCATCACCATCTTCATTTGAACCCCAACCATTTGAGTTTAGATTTTCAGTGTCAAAGTCTAAAAAAGTCGATGATTCAATTGACTGAATTTGATTTTTAATTTCTTCTATATCATTGTGATTACCTGGATCTTCTTCATAAAGTTTTATCAACTCAGATTTTAGATCTAATAGATGTGTATTATCTACTCTTGGAAGCCAATCTTTAAGCATTTTATAGCGAGGTTCGGTAACCTCTCTTCTCAAATATAAGTCGCGTGTAAAATATAATTCATTTGTTTTTGCAAAACCATCTAATTTATCTTGACCATACCTCCATTCACTTTTTATTGTTACATCATTTTTAAGAAACCCGTTTTCTAATTCTAAATCTGTTTCTAACTCTAAGCTCATATTACCGGCGGATATTATACTTCCTGCATGTAGAAAATGATCTTTACTTTTAAACGTTGACTTTACACCTTTTGGAATTATTCTGCTACTAACTGTATTACCAGGATTAATACATGGATATGTTTCTTTGTGGTTAACAACTTGACCAATTAGTCCCTTGAAGGAGGCATAGTCTTTGCAAAAAACAAGTACATATTCCTTTACTGTTGTAATCCAGCTGTTTAAATGTGAGCCTTTCTTTTTCTTCTCCCAAGTAAACATTGCAACTTGATTTTTTTTACCAAAAATTTCATTGCATATTGTTAGCAAATTATTTACTTCATGATCATCGATTGATATAAATAAAACTCCTTCTGAATCAAGCAATTTCTGAATTAATTTAAGTCTTGGGTACATCATACACAACCACTTGTCGTGACGACTAAAATCTTCCATTTCTTTGCCGACTATTTCACCAAGCCATTTTTTTATTTTTGGGTGATTTACATTGTCGTTATATTTCCACTTTTCCTCTCCAGTATTATATGGCGGATCAATGTAAACACAATTAATTCTTCCTTCATATTCAGGAAGCAATGCTTTTAATGCTTCAAGATTATCTCCTTCTATAATTAAATTGCCACTGTTCGTTGCTTCCTTTTGTTCTCCATCAGGAGTGAAACCATAAACATGTTCCAACACTCTAAATGGAACATCTTGATGATGGTTGACTATTTTTTCTTTTCCTATCCAGTTTAATGATGGCATCTTAATCTTGTTTATTCGTTGTATTTATACTTTTTGATACGGAAGTCAAAACGTCCATTGCATTTGGTTCATTTTTTAATAAATCAAAAACTTGGTCAGCTAACCAAAGATTTACTAGTTCTTTTTCATCATAATCAAATAACTTTGCTAAAATTGGAATATACTCTCTTTTAGCTCTTCTATCTCCTCGCTCAATTTTACTTAACATCGCTGTATCTACATCCAAAGAAGACGCAACTTGTCTCTGTAATAGATTATTCTTTTCCCTTAATGTTTTTATTTGGTCACCAAAATTCATAATTCAAAAATTGACTTGTCATTTTTTGGCTAATATAATGAGAAATGTGAGAGTAATAAAAAGAAAACAAATTTAAATTTATGCTTTCTCATAACTATCTTGTTTCAATCGAAATACCAACCCACTTTTCACAAACTTTGAAATATAACCTTCCGCTGTTTTATCTGCAATTTCTAATAATTTCGCTACTTCTAAATAACCTTGTCGATTGAAATTTTGAGGAAGTTTTTCTAAAAATAATTCTCGTTGATTCTTTTTCATTGTTAAAGGCGCATCTTCGGGCAAATCTGTGAAAACTTTACTTGCATGTTTAACAAGGGTTCTGATTATTTCTAATGCGGAATTAAAATCATTGTCTTGGCAAGTCAATGGAGTTGTCATATCACCTGATTCTAAAATTCTCAAACTTGTGAGAACCATAGCTATTCTAAAAGCAATTAGACCTAAACGACGAACAGTTGCCATGTATTCCAAACTTTGGAGTGCGAGGTAAGTATCTTGCAATTCTTTAAAGAATTGATTGAATTGTTCCTCTTGGTCTTTGGTTAACTTGAATTGAATTTGTTCTTCTTTTAGTAGTGATTCATATAGGTTAAAAAATTGTTGACCTAATTCATCAAAATAACTATCCAAACCATCCTCATATTTAGATTCAAAAACATTTTTCCAAGTTGGAGTTACGTTCATGTAATAAAACATAAATCGACTAAACAAACCATTTTCTGCATTTGGAATTAGTGCAGAAATTTGTTTGGGTGTTCCTGATAACAAACAAGCTAAACAAGGATTATCAATGTCTACGTATTCTCTATCCGTTCTTCTGTAATAACTGATTGTTTCGTGATGAAATGCTTTACGGAATCCATCACTGTAATTACCATAATCAGATTTGAATGCTTGTGCCAAGGTATCACCTTCTGTTTCAAAAATCAATCCACTACCTCTGTTATCATTCAATAATTGAAATGCACCTGTTGCACTATTGTTTGCAGGTATGAACAACATTTTTTCGGGAGGAGGAAGTGGTTTAACAGCATCTGAGCCCTTCTTTTTTGTTCGGTTGTATTCTTGTAATTCAGCCTCATATTTTTCACGTAATAACTTCGATTCGATTCGTTTTTTCTTGTGTATGAGTTGCACTAATTGTTTACAATGTACCAATCGCCCTTTACCTGCTGAAGCTTGCGCTGTGATAAATAAAAATAGATTCGCAAAGACTTTCTTACCGTCATAAATCCCAAATATTTTAGGCAGACAAGAACTTAATGAAACAATTGAACCCAATAGCAATAAATCACGTTCTTCATTGCTTGATGCAACATCAACAACTTTTTGAAGGAAATGAGGAAGTTGCGGAAATATAGAATCTGATAACAAAGGAACATTCACTTTTTCAATCTCACTTTCCTTGGTTTCCTCTATTTCCTTTCTTTCCTCAACTGGTTTGTTTTTTATATTGATACCCGCTTGTTTACATTGGTAGTAAAAAGTTTTGATTGAAATTCCATTACCTTTTGCTTTCAAACAACTTGAAAATTGTTCATCACATTCTTTTTGATTGTAACTACTATTGAATTGACTAATTCTATGGAAATACTCTCTACCTGATTCTTGAAATTCTTCTGCTAAAGCAAAACCTACATCTCTCCATTCTGCATAGGAAGGAGCAATATCCGTTTGATTCATTTCAATTTCATTAATGATTTTATCTAAGTCAGTACAAGATTCATTTCTGAATCCTGTACTGCTGATTGTTTTGTTTTCTTTAGGATTGTTATTGTTCTCAATCCATTCAAAGGGGTTAAATTCTTTCTTCATAATTCTCAATATATTTTGGATTGATATAACAGTTTCTATCGTGTGGAACGAAGCAGGCCCTTGAAACATCTTTGCCAGATGCATCCACTTTTAGTTGATATGTTTTGAGTAAATAGTTTGCTATTCCATTGAAGTATTCCAAATGAGTTGCTTTTGTTAAATCAATGGAAACAATCCATTTCAATCCATCTCCTGATGGAGAAGTAAATAATAGTTCGGTTTCAAAGTATTCATCATTCAATAAAAGTTGTTTAACTTCTTCAAGATTGGATAAATCGTCTAAATCAATGGTCATTAAACCTGAATGCTTGATTAAACTTTTATCTTCTCTTTTTGAAAATGTACCCGAAAACGTAACGTAATCAAAATTGTTAGCCTTGAATTGTTTCGCTTCTTTATCGTTTGTTTTTGCTCTTAATTCTTCCGTTATATGAGCAAAAGTGACATCACGAATAAAGGTGTACATATCAAAAAGTGTTACATTATCCAATGGAGTTGTATTTTTGATTGGTGCTTTGAAATAACTGAACTTAGCCAAAGATTTATCACCCAATTTATTCGTCGTTTCCATGATCTATCTTTTTTGAAGATGAATAATTGGATTCCAACATTAGTTGAATGTCTTCTGCTTTATAATAGAATTTCCCACTGATTCTACTGAATGGCAATGTGCCATTATCACGCATAGATTGAAGTGTTCTTTTACTGATTTTAAGCAATAACATCACTTCTTGTCCGTCCATCCAAGTATCATTTAACGATGTTGGTTTTGTTTGTTTTACACTCATGATGTATTCTTTCATGAGTGTAAAATCTTCGGACAATTTTTCCATTAATTGAATAACTTCTATCATAGCTTAATCTTTTCTTTTTTAAGTAAATAATCAGCTGCTTGTTGTTCAATCTCTGATGTGGAAGCACTTCTATTGCTTAATAACCAGTTATCTATTTCTGTACGTTTGAAATAAATCTTCTTTCCATTCGGTTTGTAATGCGGAATGGTGTCTGTACTTGTTAGTTTGTAAAGGTGTGAACTTGATATTTCTAAATATTCACATGCCTCATTGAAACTCAATGCTTCTTTTTGTAATCTGTTTTGTTCTTTTAACAAAGTTTCAATACTCGTTAATCGTTCTAAGATGTTTACATTTTCCATCTTTTTAAAAGTTTATACTATAAATTATTCCCTCTCCGCAAACAGAAACGAGAGGAGTTGTCTCTGTCGCTTGAAGTCAAAATTAGAGTGTAAACAAGGGGGATTTTGACTCTGAGTTTGAAACTCAGAGTAGGTTCAGAGTCAACTCAGAGTATATAAAATGAAAAGGTTCGACCATATTAGCCGAACCTTTAAAAAATAAATGATTTTTTATTATATTTTAAATTCAGAGTAAGAGTTTATAAGCGTATATTTTGCACGATTTTTAAGATTTTTGCTTCGTTTTGCTTTGTAGGTTTACAACTTCTTATTTCGCTTTCTGAGAAGTCAATCTTCCCTTTAAGTTGAAATATTTTTGATGTTGTTATCCAATGTTTATAGTTAGGGTCATCTAATTTTTTTTCCTGATTCAAAAACAAAATAAAAGAATACAGGTCGCCTTTCATTCCAATCCATTCAATTTTGTTTTCAATAGGCCGATTAGAAAAAACATGTACAAAATCTTTTTTAGATGATTCATCAAGCAGATTCAAATTAGCTAATGCAGTAAACAAATCATTTATATGCGTCTTTGATTTTATTGATTCGATTATCTTAAAGCAATTTTGCGTAATTGCCTTTTCAGTGATGTCTTGAACTTTGATTTTCTTTATTTCAGTTTCTAAAGTATTTTCAATTCTATTGATGAAAGATTGGTTATCAAATTCATGAAAATGAATTTCTAACAATTCTTCATAAGTTAAATACTCATCTTCAAAATCTGATTGGAAGTGTTCTTGTAATTCAATATAAATCAATACAAGTTCAAGTTTTAATAAATGGAAAATATAGACGTTATTCGATAAATCTTGATTGGTTGAATTAACTTCATTATATGGAAACCCATTTTCTTGAATACAATCAGCGGTCTTTTTAAATAAATTATTCAGATGCTTGAAAATCTTTTTGATTATATAAAATCTTTCATCTGTATCTGTAATTTTTGAAATGAAATCTATCTTTTCATTCAAAAAACTATTCCTTTCATTATTAATGATTTGTGAATAATACTTCTTTTTTGGTGTTAATGGTTTTTTATATTCCAATGAAAAAAATGGATTGTATTCAGTATCTATCACCTTTGTTTCAGTATGTAACTCTTTGAATTTTGTATCTGAATAATTATTCATCCAAGG
This sequence comes from Flavobacteriia bacterium, assembly GCA_016178305.1. Classification (GTDB taxonomy): domain Bacteria; phylum Bacteroidota; class Bacteroidia; order Flavobacteriales_D; family Crocinitomicaceae; genus CAIUKX01. Next base: position 25,233 of record JACOTM010000022.1, read on the forward strand.
TCTTAAACTCATTAATAGAATTTCATTATAAGTTGTTAGTTCGTAATTCATAATTTGATATTGATGATGTTAGCTGCTTCGATTTTCTTCTTGTCAATTACCTTTCCATAGATTTGAGTAGTTCTCAATTCCTTATGACCAAGCAATTTTGATACGGTATAAATATCTGTACCCATGGTTAATTGAAGGGTTGCATAGGTATGTCTTGCACAATGGAACGTGATGGTTTTTGAAACTCCTCCTTTCATTACCCATTGTTGTAATTTAAGATTATGCCAAGCACTGTATTTTAAATTACTAAAAACTCTTTCCTCTCCTTCTACAGGTTCACCTAATAATTGCCTTGCTTGTTCTGAAATTGGTAATGTTTCTGTTCCTTTTGTTTTCTTTTGTCTGAATCGAATGTACCAACCTAATTCATTAGAATGTTGAACTTCTGACCAAGTTAATTTCTCTATGTCTGACCATCTTAAACCTGTTAAACAACTAAATATAAAGGCTGTTTTAAGAATTGGGATTTCACATTCTTCTTTGACTACACTTTGTAATTCTTCTAAGGTAAGGAACTCTCTTTCAGGTTCACCTTCTTTTATACCATCAACTTTTTCAGCTGGATTATTTGGTATGTATCCATCTTTATATGCTTGCTTTAATGCTGCTTTAAATTTGGCAAAATAGGAGTGTTTTGAATTTTGGGATAGTATTGCACCTCCTTTGGTAATTTTACCTTTGTCTAAATACTCTCTGAAATTTTGAACTAACTGAATATCTAACTGACCGAATGTGATTCCATTTGGAGCGAAATTCTTCAAGTGTTTTAATGTACTATCCCAGTTTCCATAGTTTCCTTGACTATCGAATCTTTTGTTTGCAAGGATTTCAAAGTAAGCGATAAAACTTGCTTTCAGTTTCTCATTATCTCTAAAACCAAAAACTCCATTTTGAATCTCAATTTGTCTTTGGGCTCTAATACTTTCAGCTAACTGTAATGTCTTTTTATTAACTTCTTTTTGTTCTTTACTCGGATTGTTTTCATCTAAATACAAACTAAGGTATTCGGTTTTACGAGTTCCTTTATGGTAATAATCTAAGTATAAGCTTGTTTTACTACCTTTCTTTCTTTGTCTTAAAGTTACTTTCATTAGGTAATTATTTAAAAAGTTTTTCTAATTCTTGTCGGTTTATTATTTTCTTTCTTCCAAACTGTTTGAATGGAATCTCACCACGTTTGAGCATTCTTTGTATTGACCATCTGCTTACTCCAATTAAATCGGATATTTCATTAATGCTCATAAATTGTTTGTCGTTTAGATCCTGGTGTTCTATTGGTTTTCTTCCGACTGTTTTTGAAGTTACCGAAAGTGTTGTTTGTTGTTCGCTAAGTGAGTCTTGTATTTTTTGTTCTCTCACTCTTTGTTTATATGCTCGTTTTCTACAAACATCAGAACAGTTTTTAGTCACGGTAGTTTTGGCTATGAATATGCTTCCACAGATTGTACAGGTTTTCGGTATTTGTATATTACTACTCATATATGGTGCGTTATGTAGCAACATGGGTCAATATGGGGCATTATGGTGCATCATATCGCCAATTTATATTACCAACAAAAAAGGGCAACAAAATTGAATGTTGGGCAACAATTTAGCAACAAAAATAGTGATAAAATAGGAAAGTAGGCAACAAATAAAAGAAAGAATTTACTGTAATATATAAGAAAAACAAGTAGTTAGAGAATAAAAGAAAAGTAATTACTTCCCAATACAAAACTTAGAAAATATATTCCCCAACAAATCATCCGTAGAAATATCTCCCGTAATCGTACCCAAATCATACATCGCTTGACGAATATCCATGGCGATCCAATCTGAAGTCGTTAACGAATGCAAACCTTCTTGGGCTTTTTGAAGTGAAGTTTCTGTTTTTTTCAACGCTGCATAATGGCGAATATTCGAAACAATTGTATCATTAGCGATGTCAAAATTTTCAGTTAATTGATTGACCATCCATTGCTTTAACTCGTCAATCCCAAGTCCTTTTTTAGCACTGATTGGAATAAATTGAATACCTACAGTTTCAGCTTCCTTATCATTCTGTTTCTCACTCTGTCTTAGGTCCGATTTATTCCCAACCAACACAAATTTCTTATCAGGGTGTTCAATTTGTAATTTTTCGATCCACTCTTTCGCTGTCAAAGTATCCATCGAAGCATGACCCTCCACTTCAGAACCTTTTTCGCTAAAATCACTCATGACCACAACTATTTGTGCTTGATTGATTTTTTCCAATGAACGTTCGATTCCTAAATTTTCGATTGTGTCAACACTTTCTCGAATTCCGGCAGTATCAATTAAACGGAAAACGATTCCGTCGATATTTAAAGTTTCTTCTATGACATCTCTTGTCGTACCTTCAATGTTACTAACGATGGCTCTATCTTCTCCCAAAAGGGTATTTAGCAACGTACTTTTTCCTGTGTTTGGTGCACCAACAATCGCAACTGGAACACCGTTTTTAATGGCATTTCCTAACTCAAAAGATTTCGCTAATTTTTGAATGTAAAGTAAGACATCTTTCACCATTAATTTGAGTTGCGTACGGTCTGCAAATTCAACATCTTCTTCGGCAAAATCTAACTCTAATTCAATTAAACTCGCAAAATTTATTAGTTTTTCACGAATTTCTTTCAATTCATTGGAAAATCCACCACGCATTTGTTTCATGGCGATGGTATGCGCATTCTTAGATTGAGAGGCAATTAAATCAGCTACCGCTTCGGCTTGCGAAAGGTCCATTTTACCATTCATAAAGGCACGCATCGTAAACTCTCCCGGTTCAGCTAATCGACAACCATTTTGTAATAAAATGCGCATGATTTGTTGTTGAATATACGGCGAACCATGGCACGCAATTTCAGCACTTTCTTCTCCAGTAAAACTTTTACCTTGTTGAAAAATAGAAACTAAAACCTCATCGATGATGTCTTTGTTTTCTGATAAGATGGTTCCGAAATGAACGGTATGAGTTGGCTTCTCAACTAACGATTTTGAAAAAATAGTTGAAACAATTTCCAAAGATTTGTTTCCAGAAACACGTATTAATCCGATTGCACCAATTCCATTCGCAGTTGCTATGGCACAAATTGTATCGTTTGTATTGTTGAATTGACTCATGGTGCAAAGGTAGGAAAGATTGCTTCAAACTTTATTTATTTTAATAAGAATCTTCTTTTGATAGAGAGAGATTCTTAAAGTATTCCACAATTCTAAGTTTAGAATTAAAATAAATGATTTAAAATGATGAGACTCTTAAATGTAACTTCACAAAAAAATATTCCATGAATTTTATTGATATTTTGATACTTATACCTGTGATTTATGCTGGTTGGAAAGGATTTAAACACGGATTAATTATAGAAGTTTTTACTTTATTAGCTCTCGTAGTTGGATTATATGCTGGAATTCATTTGTCAGACGGAATTTCAGTTTGGTTAAAGAAAACATTGGAATGGAATTCTGAATATTTACCTGTAATTGCATTTACGATAACATTTTTAGCTGTTGGCGCAATGGTATATTTTGCGGGAAAAGCTTTGGAAAGAGTGGTTAAAATAGTTAATTTAACGCCTATTAATAAAGGATTAGGTGTTATTTTCGCGGTGCTTAAAATGACTTATTTCGTAAGTGTAATCATTGTTCTGATAGAATCTTATGATGAAAAAAGCGATTTTTTTCCAGAAGACAAAAAAGAAACGTCTTTACTTTATAAGCCTGTAAAAAAGGTATCTACAACTACAATTCCAGGGATTTCAGAAAGTACTATTTTTATTAAAAATGCGTTTAAAAGTGAATCAGATAGTACGGGATTAACGGTGGAGCAAGTGTTAAGAGCCAAAGAGGTTGCTGATAGTTTAGGAATAGAGGCAAAAGATGCAATGCAAATTAAAAGAATACACGACGAATATGTTGACAAAAAATAATACTTTACTCATTTTAGGAATATTGATCGTTCATACATTTGGTCTGTATGCTCAAGATGGCGTTTTTGAAATGAATCGATCTAAAATAAAAATCAAAAAATCTGGGCCGTATATCGGTATTCAAAAAGGAAAATATACTAATTTAGAAATTGGATTAGAACGCCAATGGAAAGCTGTAAAATTGATAAAACCAGTTACAAATGCACTTCATTTAGGAATAAATTACAACTTAACCAATAATGTTCTTGGCTATGAAATGGGGTATTGGTGCAAGGTCGGGAGACTTAATTTTACGTATGGAGGAAACTTATTGTTTATGACTAATTTTTCTCAAAATAGAATTGGGTTTACTCCCGTAATTGGCTATAAAATACTTGGTTTTCATCTTCAAACGGGATGTAATCTTTTGACTTACAATAAAAATTTTCAGAACGTTAATACTTTTTTTGTAGCATTAAAATTTGTGATCATTAACAATAGAGACGTCGATATTAAGAAATAATTTATGCGATAGACGATATATTTACTGCTTCAACTGATTTGATTTCAGGAGCTAATCTTTTTACGGCTTCTTCAAGTCCAGCTTTTAGAGTCATTACACTCATAGAACAATCACTGCAAGCGCCTAACAATCTTACTTTTACAATGCCATCGTCAGTTAATTCAACAAATTCCATATCTCCGCCATCTGCTTCCAAAAACGGTCTTAATTCATTTAACGCAATATTTACTTTTTCTTTTATTTCAGCTTTATTGAAAGACATAAATTACAGTTCTAGTTTTTTTTAATTGAATCCAATTGTGTAACAAATGTACGAACTAATTCTTCAAAAGCATTTGAAGTTGGAGTATTTTCTTGAAAAACAGCTGGTCTTCCCGTATCTCCAGCTTCTCGTACGCTTTGTACTAAAGGGATATAACCTAAA
>JACOTM010000040.1 GCA_016178305.1 Flavobacteriia bacterium
TAAAGGTTTGAAAGACATTCATGCTTATTTATTTAACGGTCTATATGATTTTGCTGGTCAAATTCGTTCAAAAAATATATCAAAAGGTGGTTTTAGATTTGCAAATGCTTTGTATTTAAATGAAATTTTGGTTAAAATTGAACAAATGCCCGAAACTACATTTGAAGAAATAGTTGCCAAATATGTAGAGATGAATATTGCTCATCCATTCATGGAAGGAAATGGAAGAACTATGCGTATATGGCTTGATTTACTCTTGAAAAATAAATTGAAAAAATTAGTAAACTGGCAATTTGTCGATAAATCACTTTATATACAGAGTATGGAAAGGAGTCCTATTAACGACCTAGAATTAAGAACCTTACTATATGCTAATTTAACTGATGAAATTAACAATAGAGAAGTTATTTTTAAAGGAATAGAACAATCTTATTATTATGAAGGTTATCAAAAGGAAGATGACGATGAAGAATGATTTATTGTCTGACAAAAATTCACAAACTTCAGAATATTTTAATCTTCATTTAATGTCATCGATTCGAATATAGCTCTATAAAATATCCTTTTTATATCATCAAATTATTTTATATATTTTTTTTTCTAAATGAGTATTTCATATTTCTATTCTTTATGATCTTTCTTATTTTGTTTTATAATTATATATCAATAATTCCTTAATTATTCATCAAAGTTCATCAATTATTCAAAATTCACAATCTAAAATTCATAGTTTAATTTTGTCCTATAATGGAATTGCATTATGTAAATATAGCTTTGGAAACTGGCATAAATTCAAACTTTCTTTTTATTAGAAAGAGAGGAGAAAGAAAATTGATTGAGAAACTCACTATATTTGTAATAGGAATGAAGAATATATTTATTATAACTTATTTAGACCTGTTTCTGATGAGACTGACCCAAAATTAAACTTGTTTTTCTTAGTTAAATGTGTCTTCTGTAACAATTGTATTACCTGAAATATTCACTTTTATAATCTTTTTCCCATCGATCAGGTAAAGTGTGTTTTCATTGAGGAACACAATTTCTTCATGTTCACACGGTATTTTCATTGTATCCGTCTCAAAATCGTAAACACCACACTTACCGTTGTTTTTAACTATGGCGCAATGCAATACAACAGATTGTATATCATCAAACAATTCTTTTGAGATGATAGTCCCATCAGCATGCATTAAGCCGTATGCTGAACCGTTGATTTTGTATTTTAAAAACCGGATATCTGTTGTGCCGGCTGGTACAGGTTGCAAATCAGCGAAAGTGTGTTCCGTTTGCAATTTTCGTTTGTAGCACAATTGAAATGTATTACCCTTTTGAGCTATGAGAATAAGATCATTTGATTCGGTCATATAAATCGTATCAAAGATAGGTTCAAGTATTGTTTCATTGGAATGGATGTATCCGAACTTTCCATTGTTACGGGTAATGAAACCAGGGTGTTTCCAATCAGGAGTGATGACCCCTAAAGAAATAAGAGTGTCGAATCCTTGTGAAACCCGTTTGAGTTCGCGGTTCACCATGTAATATTTGTTTTTTGAAAAAGCTATTCCGTATCCTTTTTCACCGGTAGATCGAATCCAGTCGTATTCAAATGGAATGGAAACGGTTCCATCTTTTAAAAAGTACCCATATTTTCCAGATCCGTCCTTGAACCAATAATCTTTACACATTGTATATTCAAAAGGTTGAACTGTTGCTCCCTGGCTGTTGATCACTCCCCATTTATCTCCTTTTCCGACCAGAAAGCAATCAGATGTATCAAGTGTATACAAATGGTCGTACTTTGTATTTCCAACAATGTTCATGGTGGAATCAAGTATATAAAACAGTTTATCTTCTCTTACGACAATCACTTTTGCTTTCACATTTTTTTTTACATCATTGACTTTGAATGCAATTTTTTGATGTTTCAAATCGTAGAGAGCCGTGGAGGATGAATTTTGGATAATAGCAAACCCCTTATTGAATTGTATAGGTGTAATTCGGTAATATTCAGGTCTCAACAGTATCTTTCCTTTGTCGGACGTAATGCCGTATTTTCCATTTTTGGAAGTCTTGAATTTCGTTGGGTCTTCGTTATAAAAACCGGTAACATTTAGCAGCCATTTATCTTTATTCAGATCATAAAGTAAATTCGTAAACTCGTATTTCATTGGAATGAAACCCTTATCAATAAGTTCTTTGAAAGCTGGCTGCTGGTTGAATTCCAAGGAAAAGATAGGAGGTAAAATTATTTCTCCCTTTTTATTCATGATGCCTACGTTCTGTTGAAACAACTCTTTTTGCATTTTAAAAAGAAAATACCCATTGCTCAAAGTGTCTAAAATAACAGTAGGAGGGATGTGATTTTTATTGCTTGTATAGTAATTGTTCCAGTTAGAGATGGAGACGTCTTTTTTTCCAGAAGCATCTGAAAGATCGGGAAAGTTGATTGTATATACTTGTAATTTTTGACCTTTGAACCCATAGCATTTCTTATCTTGTGCGAACAAAACATCAAATTTTTCTTCAAAAATTATTTTCTCTCTGATCAAAGAGTAAGCTCCTGATTTTTTTCCATTTCTGAAAGTCGCATAATTTTCTTTAAGTTCTAAAATCTCGTCAAATTCTTCGGGGTATAGCTTTCCTACGCTCGTCACTAATTGCCATTTTTTATCACTATTCAGTAATTTAAAAGTCAAGTAAGGATGTTCTCCCAAAGTTTGATCGATCCATTGAATATCGAGGAATCCTGTTTCAATGACTTTTTTTCCTGTTTTATTGAGTAAATAAAACAGGTTTCCTATTTTAGCGGTGAATAAATGGTTGTCGTCTCGACTGTAAAAAAAAGTAAGTGAATCATAGCTGAAATCAGTCAAAGAATCGATTTTTCCGGTTGCAAAAAATAAAGCGTATTTATTGTTTTTCTTGACAGCATAATAAAGTGACACTAACTCTGAGAACTCGTCAAAATCAAAAGGAGCAACTTCATTCAACATGTTATAGTCAGTTTTTAAAAAGCCATATTTTCCATTTCGTTTTGCTGGAATGATTGTGTGGTAGTTGTATTTCGGATCGATTTCATAGTCAAAAGGTAAAGTGATTTCCCCCTTGTTGAGTTTACCACATTTCAGTTCTGTAGTTACCGCCCATTTGTACTTTTTAAGATCTAAGAAATCATAGGAAATGATCTTTTCCCCTTTCATATTTATGACTTTCCATATACCATTTTTTTGAACATAGAGACAATTTTCATCTTTGGTATTTTCGATTGTAGTGAACCATTCGTTAAATACCAATTGATTGGAATACGTCAGGAAATTGTATAAGCTATCCTTCTGAACCTTCAATAGTTTTCTTTCCGGTTCCTTTTCGATGTTTGTGTATTCCAGAGGGATTGTAAATGTTTTTTTTCTCAGGTCATATACCCCTGCTTTGCCATTTCTTTTACACAGCATAAGAGAATGGTCTTCATCAAGAGCCCAAATACTATTGTAAATTACAGGAAGAATAGTATCATTCGAAGTAATGATTCCAAATATGTTGTTTTTTCGAATAAGGAAGTAATCGGGATGATTTGGAATTCTTTCGATGAAACTATAATATAAAGGAATGACCCAACTTCTTTTGTTTAAGTCATATACTCCTGATTTAGAATCCTGACCTTTCATCTTGAGGATTACGGTATCTGACCGCAACTCCATAATGTTATAAATTGGAGGTAAAATGATTTTTTTATTCAGATCAACAAAACCTGTCTCACTCCATGCTGGTACATTTTTAGGGGTTATCATAAAGTAGTTTTTACCTTTTACAGGTATAAAAGAGTATTTTTCTTCAGGAGTTAGTTTTAGGGGAGTGTTATTTTTTTGATTTTTGGTGGACCCAGTACTATTTATATCCTCAACTTTATCTATGATTTTTGGATAGTTGGATTTTGTGATAGGGCTTTCTTCCATTTCATATACGTCGTCAGATGTATTAACGTGCTCTACTTGTTCAACAGGATAAGAAACGACAAGTTCTAAATTTTGATTAATTCTGTTTTGCTCTTCTATGGAGAAAGGATTGTTCTCGTATTGGAAGTTATGGAATCGGTTGTGAAGAATGCAATTGTTTAATTGTGTGAGTTGATTGCCGGAAATATTCAGGTTTATTAAATTGGTTGGTAGACTACATAGTTCTTCTGGTAGTTTTTGGATTTTATTGTTTGAAACATCTACTATCAATAACCTTGGAAATCCAACAAAAATAGGAGGGAAGTCGAATAGGTTGTTATTGTTCAGGATCAATTGTTGTAAATTTTTATTACAGGCCAATGGTTTATCTAAATTCGAGATTCGGTTTTTATTAAGGTTTAAGATCTCTAGGTTGTGGAGGTAGTGAACCACTTTCGGAACTTGTTTTAGCTGATTTTCAGATAAGTCAAGTTCATGTAAATCGTGAAGCGAGGTTAATTCTTTGTTCAGCTTGGTTAGGCTAATATTAGATAATGATAAACGATAAAGGTGTGATGCTTTGGAAATACCGTGTGGTAATTTTTTCAGCGGCATGTTTTTCAAATAGAGATTACATAGGGCGGGGAGTTCGAAGATAGCTTTATCAACTAGGTTAACAGTACAGCCATCGATACGAAGACTCTTTATCTTTGCAAAGCATGTATGTTTCCAGTCGATAGCCGATGAAAATTGAATATTGGTCAGGTAAAGTGTTTCCAGTGATTTGAAATGGTATAAGTAATCCAATTCTTTTTCGGTGACTTCGTAATCGATAAGCTCTAGGTAAAAAACATGTTCAAGTTTAGCGAGTTGTTTTGGTAGAGGTTTTCCTTTTCCTCCTTTCAAGATCAAACGAGTCACTCGCCTAATTTTGAGAACTTCATCACTTATAGTATCGGATTCAGGACGAGATAAATCAAGCGTAAGTCCATATTCCTGGTTTGCTTGAATAGCATCTGATAATTTATAGTAATCCTGTCCGATGAGATTTTGGGATAGTAACAATAAACTGAAACATAAATTGATTTTTGTAATATATTTCATTTGATATGCTTTTGTAAAGCAAAGATAATAAAATAGTCCTTATTCTTATTCAAATATGGCATTTGTAAGGCTTTTGAAATAGGATTAAATCATTTAGTTCAATCTTAAAAGTTAAAGAAAATTATTTTGAATAATAAATTTATAAATTCTATTTAACATAACAAAGTTGTAATTTCAATTTCAAAAACATTTTACTTAGAATTCCCTAAAAATAATCAATCAAAAGTTCGAAACAAAATTCTATGGTTTTACGAAGAACTCAATTGTGCGTCGGCAAAAAAAAGAAAGTTTGAATTTACGCCAGATGTATTGATGAGCGTTGGAAATTTATACAAAAAGTTTTTAGAAACAATTTAGAAGCGTTGGCTCCCGAAGATCGGGACAGGCTGTGTGGCTATTTTATATAACGTCTAATTATAAGATAAATTCTCCCGAAGCAAAAACTTATTGCATTATAGGATCAAATATTCAATTTGTCTTATAATTAATATTCTGTTCATAATTAATTATTTATACCATTAATACCGCGATTATGAATCATTACACCGCAGTTAATACAATTAAGTATTATGACATCAGCTATCCATTACCAACCAAAGTACACATTAACATAAAATTTCCCGCTAACGACATGTATCGTTTGTTATTTTATCTAGAAAAAGAGTTTGGTTTTGATGCTTCGAACATTATCGAGATTCAAGAGTTTGAATTTATTAAAAGCGATGGACGTACCCGAATGACTTTTAAATTAACACGTATGTACACAGGTTACGACTTAAAAAATTATGTTAAGTTGTATAAGCATTCTAGAAAAGCAATTGTTAGAAAATCGCTAACACTATAAAAAAACGATTACACCACAGTAAAATACACCACAATGAAAGCAGAGTTTAACAATGGGACTTACTCAAAAAAATGTCCTTACACAAAAAACACGGTCGGTTCTGTTTTATGTACAGGCAAAAAAGATGAAAATGTGAAAATTCATCCGTGTAAACACATGATTGATTTTTTTGAAAAAGAAACTTTTATCCCTGTACTCGACAAAAGTTATTCTATTGTTCAAGATGTTTCTTGCAGAATGGAATCAGTTTCACAATTAGAGTTTCAGTTTTAGCGGTTAAGTATAACCGCTATCAAGAATCCAAAAAGAGAAATTAAAACACAGTAAAACAAATAGTTAATGAAAACATAAAAAAAATAGAGTAGTGGTTAAAAAAAATGTCCGTGCAATCAACACGGACATCAAACCACCACAGTTTCAGCGAGAATGTTCGGGCGAACAATTCTCATAACATAATTTAAGAGCAAATCAGAAATATATGTCTAGAGCAAATATAGATAAAAATCAATTTAGAAATCAATCAAAGCTTTTAATTACGCTTGATTGGTTAACATTTAACGTTCTTGATACGTTTCAATATTTAACGTTTGACGAGAATAACCACTATACACACGAAAATTTTGTTTTGGAATTGATACCAAATCAACGAACAAAAAATTTTGATAAGTGTATGAATGTTTATTATCATGGCGAATTTGTAATGGTGGTTACTTGCCAAAGTAACAGCGAACTAATTTTGAAAGGTCGCGCACACGTTAAAATCGAAAACCATTTATTTTACAGCGATACAGCCAAAGAAGTATTTGAAGCTTTCAAAGAAGCGTTTAACATTAATAGTCTTAAAATCAGTCGCGTTGATATAGCTTGCGACGGTGTTTATTTACATAATTTTTTAAATCAATTTTTATATGGTAAGAACTGCACAATTAATCACGTTAATATTGGGCGTGTGCGCGACCTCGATAATATTACTCCTATTCTCCCTAATCGGGAAGACATTAAAAACAATCAATTTTCTAACTATTATATCGGTAATTTGGGCAATAAATCTGTCGGCTCGAGTAGGTCGAACAAATTCGCGCGATACTACAATAAATCAAGAGAGTTAAAAAGCCACGGAAAAAAAGAATACATTGAAAACTACTACAAAATCAATGGTTTTGAAGGAGAAGTATTCAGATATGAAATTCAACTGAACGCAACAGCAATTAGCGAAATCATGGAGTTAAAATATCATGAAATATTTGACAAACAAGTAATTGAAAAAATATTTAGAACCTCAAACGAGCAATTTTTTGAATTTTATTACAAAACAGATAAAAAGGTTTCACGCTGTCCAAGGGTAGAAATGTTTGAGGGAATAGGAGAGGGCAAATTTCAGAAAATCAAAAGAAAAGTAAAAAGAACGTTAAAAACTGTTCAAATCGCAATCAAAAGATTATACCACGAAATAAGAGTGGGAGCAATCGAAATAATAGAAGAACAAATAAACATCGATGATACAATCGAATTACTACTACAACGTTTCAATCTTCGTGAATGGTACGAAACAAAGTTTCCTTATTGGGATTACGAAATAAAAAAAGAAAAAATAAAGTTTAATTTAATATAAAAAAATCATGTTCAAAAGTCAAATTATCGAGCAATTAGAAATCTCAAAATCAACATTCTGTAGAAGAATTAAAATTTTATGTCAAGACGAAGATACACCTTTCAAGTACGAACGAATAAGAACAATGAAGTTTATCCCCTTAAGGTTCGCAAATTACATTTTAGAGAATTTATAAGAGCATAAAAAAAACCGCCTATTCGCGAGCATAGGCGGTTACGTTAAAGTGTTCAAAAGTCAAAGAAAACTGCTTTAACGTTTCAATGGTATCAAATCAAACCACGTGCCAATTATCAATTAGAAATATTTGTACCCATAAGTTAAACAAAAAAAAGTACAAAAAAATGATTTTAGGCACAGTAACAAATGCAGAATCTAAAGATTTTCAAATTGAAAAACCATTTTCGGGGTTAGCAATTAATATCACGACACCGATTTTGAATTTATTAAGTTCGGAAAATTTAGCCTTTGCAAAATCACACGCCCCGGCCAATGGAAGTCCACAATTTTATTTTCCAACATCGGAAGAAATAACGGCATTAATTGAAAAATTAAGCCAAACAATTACAATTTCAGCTTATTACAAGCAAAAAAGCGGAAAAGGAAAGTATTATTTTTCATCATTCCCGTTAATGGATTTGTTAGAGTTAGCACAACATGAAGAGGGAGTAATTAGAGTTGTTTACAGTTCTGCGGAAGATATTCAAATCAAGGCATATTTGCCTTTATCGAATACAGGTGCAATTGCTTTCAACAATGATGAAACAATGACTATTTCAGTTGTTGGAACAGACCAAGGAGAAGCAGTGAAATATACATTAGAAATGTATACGGTAGAACTTCCACAAATTGCACATGATTACTTAGATTACACACGTTTGAGTGTTTTACAAGGTCAAAAAGAAAAGAAATTTGATTTAGTAGAGTTTGAAAAAATCATGATTCCATTGCGTTCGATTACATCAACAACCGTAATTTCATTGGATTACACAAACGGGGTAACAGTAAGATACACCGCAAAAGAATTGTATTCTTTAGGCTTGTTAATCAATGATGTATGTTACGCGTCAACAACTACTGGAACAGTTAACGGATTTGGACGATTCGCAATTTTAGACTGCAAAAATGTAAAAGACATTGATATCCGCAGAGATTCAAACACAGCATTCGACATTGTTGCAGTAAAAAGCAAACTTGTTGAAGATGTATTAGGTTCAATTTTATCAAATGAGAAATTATTTGATACAACAGAAGAGCATCAATTAAACAAGTTAGAAGCTAAACTTTCAATATAATGGGAAAAATGAAAAACGTTTTCAAAAAAGATAAAAATCTTTTAAAAACATTCGCGAAAATGAGGAATGTAGCAACGGGAGGATTTATTTTCGACAACCTTGCGCAATCACTTCCGAATAGTAAAGCGTTAAAAGTTTTACAAAAAGCGCACAATATCAGCACAGGAAAATTTGTAACTGATAAAGTCGCAAACGCAAACTTTCACGGACATCAAAGACACCACACAGTTGAACACGATTATTAAATCAAATGGGCAAACTATTTAAGAAAAAAGAGGGGGGACACCCCCTCTTAGAAAAACTAACGACAAAAGTCGAGGGTGGGCGACCACTATTTAACATGGCTAAAGGAGTTGCAGACAAATTCACGGGCGGTATGGTTTCAAAACTATTGCCAACACCAACAAAGGCAGACGTTGAAAGACAGCAAGCACGAAGACAAAAGAAAAGTCTTGCAACTTCTACACCTTCAGAAACACAACCAAGTGTTAAAGACGAGCCAATTAAAGAAAAAACAATTGAAACTGTAGAAGAAAAAACAGTTGAAGAAGAAAAAAATAATAACAAAAATCAAACACAAACAAAAATGTTCGATAAAATAAACACATTCAAAGCAGATAAACCAAAAGCATTTTGGGGAATCGTTATCGGTACTGTTGCCTTAATCGGTGGAATTATCGTAGCCGTTGTAAAAAGAGTCAAAAACAAAACAAAAACAGCTAAAAAACACTAGTTATGTCATTTAATTTAGAACCAAAACAGTACACGGATAAGTTTGGAAATCCAACAAGCTTAACAGCATTGACACAAGTTGTCGACAAAAAATCGGGTGAATTATTACCAATTTTTAAGGGATATTTCGAGAGTAACGGACAACTATATAAATTAGAGTTATCTAATTCAAATAAGGAAAGTAAATCGGGATTACCTCAAAAATGGTGTAAAATTACCAAAGTGAAGAAAAAAGCAGTTTCAACAGGTAAATTCTAAATTATGAACATAGGACAAGCAATCGAAGAAACGATAACAGGCTCACAAGACACCGCTACAGAATTTCGTAAATGGTGTAAAGCAATGCTTGCTGTAACGTTTGTAATCGCAGTTTTTCAAGCCGTAGGAACATTTTTAAATTATCGTTCTAACCATCACAAAGCTAAATAATGAGCAAAGTTATATCGATATTAAAAAGGGCATCAAATACGTTGTCCTTTTTTTCTGAAATAATAGCCAATATTATTGAGAAACTAGAAAAATTCTTCCCACAAAAAGAGGAAGTAATCGAACCAAAAGAAGTTAAAAAAACAGTTAAAGCCTTAAATAGTGCGAAAAATACTTGATTATTTAGAAAAGAATCAACTAATACTATACTGCATTTTAGGGGGTATATTAATGTTATTCGGATATAAAAAAGTAGTGCCATATGTTAAGAATCATTTTATGGAAAATAATTTACCGACTCAATCAAATATTAAGAATTCTCTCTTAGATATTGAAAAAACATACAACAAAGATTTCGCAAGGAAACTAGAGCAATTAATCAGAAATGAAACAAATCATTTTCGTTCAACTCAATGGTTGAAATGTGGTACAGCAGGAATGGTAGCCACAAAAACAGAATTTCCATATGGTTGGGGATATTTACAAAAATTCTGCGATAATCATAGAGTTTCTGAAAATGATTTTGACATCGTTCATTTTTCGCAAACATCAGACGGAAAACCTAGAAATTATATCAAATTTCCTAGTACGGACATATTTGTGAAATTCTTAGCTTCATTTCTATGGAATGTCCGAAAAGGCGACGTTTACTCATGGTATTCATTAGACCACCACCAAAAAGAGATTTATCAATCGAGATTAAATAAAGTAGTACCGAAATATATAGTATAAATGGATTTTAGACAAAACGTGAGACAGTTCTCACAAAAAACAGATACATTCAGTAAACACGCCTTTAATCGCGTGGAAAAGACACCAATCAAAAGTATTTTAAAATTTACGGCAGTTATATCTATCATTTTAATTGTTGTTACATTTTTAAAATCAATTACCACTTACATAAAGAATTTATTCGGAGGAGGTACAAAAACACCACAACAGCAAGCCTATGAACAACTGTTTACAAATACGGGTGGTTCTTCAAGTGGTGCGCCTAGTTCGGGCGCTGTAGTTCCAAAGGGTGGAAAAAATGATGCTCCAAAACCGTGGAGACCTATCGTAGATGCTATTTACGATAAATTAGGTGGATACAATCCTATGGGTTGTTATCCCGAAATCGTAAATAAAATTGCTCACATGAGCGATGAATATGTACGAAAGGCTGCATATTATTGGCATAATAAATATTCTCAAGGTGAGGGAAAGAGTTTGTATAAGTTTATTTACGATGAATGGGGCAGTCAAGAGTATTATTTGCCAGCATTAGGAAAGTTGAAAAAATTAGGATTTAAGTCATAGTGAAAAATTACATTTTAACAATAGGAGGAAGTGCGCTATTATCTAAATACGTTACAGATGCACAGTTGCAAATGATTTTGAATGTATTTGTAGGTATTGCAACGGTTTACATTTCAAACAAATTCAAATCATTAAAAGATAAAAACAATGATTCAAAAAATTAAGCTTAACGCAGTAGTAAATCAAAACGGAGATTACGAGTATAGATATTCTCAAACAAAACCATTTATTGTTATAGATTATTCTTCAGAGGGTTTTGACACAAATTTTAATTTAACTATTGATAGATTAATAATTAAAAGAATCTGTTTAAGGGATATTATTAACTCAAATCTAACTACTAATACATTAGTTATAAAATCTAATTTTTTAGACACAGGGAATTTAGTTGAGCAGATTTACATAATTATCTATCACGAATAATGAAAAAATATATCTGCATTGTAAAGGTCGGACAAGATAAATTTTTAAAATATAGATTGTCCGATTTAACCAGTTTTACGGCTTATCTAGACAAAGAGCATAAAGAATGGCGATATTTCAATGTGTACGATAAACAGTTAAAAACACAAATCGGCAGTTTTACAAAAAATAATCGTCCACAGCACAAACATATCTAACCACAAAATAACCTTTCATCAAAAAAAAAAAAATAAGCGTTATGAAAAGATTGTTACAAAAAATAAATAGAAATACGTCACTTTTTTGTTTTTGTGTGTCGTTAAATAAATTGAATCCTGACGGAATAACTTTGAATTCATTTGATCATCATTTGATTCATTTTATTGAGCATACAAAACGAAAATAATTAAAACAAAAAAACACGATTTTATGTCGTGTTTTTTTGTTTTAAACAACTGTTCAAATATCACATAAATACATTTTTTTATGTCATATTGTCATACTTATAAATATTTAATTATATTTGCTGTGTTAGGATTATGAAAGGGATTTATTATAAGTTAGTTTAGGTTTGTCTTATAATTAATATTATGTTAAATAGAATTTTAAACGTTAATCTAATAACGTTCCATTTTAAGTTGAATTTCATTCAAACATAAATTACCTATACTTCCTTCATGTGTGTGATTGACAGTTGTACCGTATTCAAAACTATTCGCTTCGATTTGTGAACCAATGATTTTATAAGCATCTCGAAATGGTGTTCCATTCATGACTAACTTATTGACTTCTTCAACACTGAAAATGTATTTGTATTTTTCGTCATTGATAATCTCAGTATTGACTTGAATATTTTCAATCATGAAATTTAAAATAGAAATTCCATTTTTTGTTTGTACGATATTTTTAATTAATGATTCTTTTAATAATTGAAAATCACGGTGATACCCACTTGTTAAATTATTGGTCATTAAAATCATTTCCATTGGGAAACTTTGAATTTGATTAAAGGTTGAACGTAATAATTCAAATACATCTGGATTTTTCTTGTGAGGCATGATACTCGATCCTGTTGTTAATTCGTCTGGTAATGAAATAAATGCAAAGTTTTGACTCATGTACAAACAGGCATCCATGCAAAATTTTGACAACGTTCCAGCTATTGAAGCCAAAGCAAAACTAACAGTTTTCTCCAATTTTCCACGACTCATTTGTGCTGAAATAACATTGTATTTCAGTGTTTTAAAGCCTAATTCAGCTGTTGTAAATGATCGGTCAATTGGAAATGAAGCTCCATATCCAGCAGCAGAACCTAAAGGATTTTGATCTGCTATTTCAAATACTGTATTTAACATAATAACATCATCAATCAATGTTTCAGCATAGGCAGAAAACCATAAACCAAATGAAGATGGCATTGCAATTTGAAGATGCGTATATCCTGGTAAAAGGACATTTTTATTCAATTCTGCTTTTGAAATTAAGGTGTCAAAAAGTTCTTTCACCAATGATTTTATGGTAGTAACCTCTTCTTTTACATAGAGATGTATATCTGTTAATACTTGATCATTACGTGAACGAGCAGTATGAATTTTCTTTCCTGCCTCCCCTATTTTTTGTGTTAATACAAATTCGATTTTGCTATGTACATCTTCGAATTGATCGTCGATTAGAAATTCATTGTTTTCTATTTGTAACTGAATTTGATCCAATTCATGTAACAATAAATTCAATTCATCAGCTGATATTAAATTGATTTGATTCAACATTTTAGCATGTGCTTTATTCACTAAAACATCATATTTAGCTAAATGTAAATCCATTTCTCGATCAGTACCAATTGTGAAATTTTCAATTAGTTGATTGATTTTTAGTCCTTTATCCCAGAGTTTCATTTTTTATTTATATTTATTTGTTAACCATAAAAGGCATTTAAGAATTTAGTTATTGATTGAAAGTCAATAGTTAACTTTCAACTATCAATTGTAAAAGTTGTTTATATTTCACTATTCCATCTACAATTTGTTGTTTGTAGATGAATTCATCAGCTGTATGTGAGCGTTTTGAATCTCCTGGTCCGAATTTTATGGTGGGGAAATTCATGAGTGCTTGATCTGATAATGTTGGAGAACCGTAATTTTTCAATCCCATTTTCTCAGAAATTTGAAATATGGGGTGATTTTTCGGTAAACCTGAAGATTGTAAGCGTGTTGAACGAGGCTGAATATCAGCAATTAAATGCTTATTTAAGATTTGAATTATTTCCTCATGCGTATACAATTCATTTGTTCGAATATCTAATGTATAATTGCAAACATCCGGAGTAACATTGTGTGCAGTTCCACAATTGACAATTGTACAGGTCATTTTGGTTTCTTCCAAAAGTTCAGAAACGCGATCGAATTTGTAATTTTTAATCCAATTAAAATCGTTCAAAGATTTGTAAAAAGCGTTCTCGCCTTCTTCTCTAGCAGCATGGCCACTCATTCCTTTTACTTGACAATCAACAACTAACAACCCTTTTTCTGCAACAGCTAATTCTAAAGAAGTTGGTTCGCCAACAATCCCTAAAATTGGTTGAGGTATATATTTTAGCGCCTCTTCTACCCCATTTTTTCCTGAGATTTCTTCCTCAGCTGACAGTAATAGGCAAATGTTATATTTCAAATCGTTCGCATCATAAAAGTTTAAAAATGTACCAATCAGACTTACCACACAACCACCTGCATCATTGGATCCTAAACCTCTTATAATCTCTTCGTTTTCAAAGTATTCAAAAGGATTCGTAGTATAGCCAGAACAAGGTTTTACCGTGTCAATATGAGAATTCAACAGTATTGTTTTTTTTGTAGAATCAAAGCCCTTATTAAAGGCCCAAATATTGTTGAATTTTCTTTGACACGGTATCGATTTTGAATTGAAAAATACTACCAATTGATCAGCTAAAATAGCTTCTTCCTTAGAAAAACTAGGGGTTTCTATTAATAATTTCAATAAATCGAAGGCTTGTTCCATTAGCTTATGATTTCTGTTTTTAAACTTAATTCTTGCATTACATTCGTTGCAGAGGTGATTACTACTTTATTTATACCTTCTTGTTTGGCATCAAACGCATTTTTCAATTTTGGTATCATACCTTCCGAAATAACTTTACTATCAATTAATTGCGTTAATTCAGTAGATTTTATTTTTTGAATTACAGAGGCATCATTGTTCGCATCTTGCAGTACGCCATCTTTGTCCATAATGTAATACAATTCAGTAGTGTATAGTTTTGAAAGTGCGACACTAATTTCTTTAGCGATTGTATCTGCATTAATATTTAATAATTCTCCATTTGAAGCAGCAATTGAACATACCACTGGAACTAATTCATTTTGTATTAATGCATTGAGAAAAGTGGTATTTACCTCTTCAATGTCTCCAACATAACCAAAATCAATTGGGATAGGATTTCTTTTTTTGACTATTAATAAATTTCCATCTATCCCGCTAATTCCTATTGAGTTACAATTGTTTTTTTGAAGTGAAGCTACAATTGATTTATTGATTTTTCCAGCATAAACCATTGTAACTACTTCTATTGTTTTTTCATCGGTTACTCTTCTTCCATCATGAAAAATGACTTCATTTCCAAGGATTGAATTCAATTTAGAAGCATATTTTCCGCCACCATGAATAATCATTTTTTTCTCTTTGATCTTAGAGAATTGGTAAAGAAATTCAGCTAATTTTTCCGAATCATCTAATAATCCACTTCCTATTTTATATATTTTAATTGTTTCCATTTGTCAATATTTCTGATAATACTGCTTGCGCTGCAAATTCACGTAGTTTCACTTGATGATAGATTAAGGAAGAAGGATGATCCAATACTTCATCTGTTACTTCTACATTTCTACGAACTGGTAAACAGTGCATTACATAAGCATTGTCGGTTAATTTCATTTTTTCTTTTGTAATTGTCCAATCAGAATGTAAATCAGATACTTGCCCATAATTTTCAGTGGAAGTCCAGCTTTTAACGTAAACAAAATCAGCATTTTCTAAAGCCTTATCCTGATTGTATTCGATTGTAGCATTGTGCATAAATTGTTCATCTAATTCAAATCCTTTTGGATGAGTAATTACAAAATCAACATCCATCTCATTTGTCCATTCGGCAAAAGAATTGGCAACAACCTGAGGTACTGCTTTCGGATGTGGTGCCCAAGTCAATACCACTTTTGGTTTACGAATTGTTTTCATTTCTGTTAAAATCATCATATCAGTTAATGATTGTAAAGGGTGTAATGTATTACTTTCTAAAGAGATAACAGGAATATCTGCATATTTTAAAAAGCTTTTTAAGATTTTATCTTCTCCATCAATTGAACGGTTTTTTAATTCTGGAAATGAACGAATTGAAATAATGTCACAATAAGTTGAAATGACTTTTATAGCATCTTTAATATGTTCTTGCGTATCAAAATTCATGATTGTACCATCTTCCATTTCTAACTTCCAAGAATCCGAATTCAAATTGATGTTGATTACATTCATTCCTAAATTATAAGCCGCTTTTTGAGTACTTAATCTTGTTCGTAAACTAGGATTCATAAACAACATGCACAAGGTTTTATTTTTTCCTTGGTAGGCATTTTTAAGTGGATTCTTTTTAAATTCTAAACCTTTGTTAATTAAATATTTAATATCTGAAACATCTTTTACAGAAGTGAAATTTTTCATTTTTATTATGATTAGAAATTACAATATGGGGGCTAATTCCATTTGAAATGCTTTTACAAACAAATCAATTTCTTTGGTAGTGACATTTAATGGAGGTAAAATTCGAATCACATTTGGGTTATCTGAATTTCCAGTAAATATTCCATGATTCAAAAGGATCAAATTTCGTAAGTCGCTAATAGGAAATGTTAGTTCAGTCCCCATCATCAATCCTTTTCCTTTTATTTGAACAATTCCATCAATATCCTTAAAAGCCTTTTGAAAATAGCTTCCCATTTTAGCTGCATTATCAATTAAATTTTCTTGTTTGATGACATCTAAAACAGCAATTGCAGCAGTACAAGCCAAATGATTTCCTCCAAAAGTTGTCCCTAACATTCCTTTTTTAGCTTCAAAATCAGGAGAAATTAGTATGCCTCCAATTGGAAAACCATTCCCCATTCCTTTCGCCATTGTTATCAAACCCGCTTTAATTCCAGCATGTTGATGAGCGAAAAATTGCCCCGTTCGCCCATAGCCACTTTGAATTTCATCAAGAATTAGAACAACATCATTTTTTTTACATTCCTTTTCAATTAACTGAAGAAATGATTCACTCGGCATGTCTAAACCACCAACACCTTGAATTCCTTCTATAATAACCGCTGCAATATCTTCTTTTTGAATTGTTTCAATAAAGCTTTGTTCATCATTTAACTCTAAAAAATATACAGGGTAATTATTTTTATTAATCGGCGCTGCTATTTTTTGATTATATGTGACATTGGTTGCTGCTGCAGTTCTGCCATGAAAACTATTATTGAAGGAAATCACACTTTTTTTACTTGTTTTAAAAGAAGCCAATTTTAATGCATTTTCATTTGCCTCAGCTCCGGAATTACATAGGAAAAGTGAGTAATTCGTGTATCCTGAAATTGTTGTCAATTTTTCAGCTAACTCCTCTTGCAAAGGCATTTCGATCGAATTTGAATAAAATACGATTTTATCGAGCTGTTTTTTTAATGTTTCGACATAATGTGGATGACCATGACCAATTGAAATTACACCATGTCCACCGTATAAATCAATATACTCTTTTCCTTGTTTATCAAACAAATAACAACCTTTACTTGAATCGATTGTTATAGCATATTTTGAATAAACATCAAATAATTTATTTTCCATTTTAAAAGTAATTTGCCTTTAAATTTAAACTTGATTTTTGCGGAATTCCAAGTATAAGATTCATATTTTCAATAGCTTGACCCGCTGCTCCTTTTAACAAATTGTCGATAATTGATACGATATGTAACTTTTTACCATACATTTTCAAGTGAATCAAGCAGTTATTCGTTCCAACAACTTGTTTTAAATGAATTTCATTTTCAGAAATAATTACGAATTCAGAATTTTTATAATAATCATCGAACATCACTTTCACTTTATCAAATGATTTATTGATATCGGTATAACAACTCGCAAATATCCCTCTTGTGAAATCGCCACGCATTGGAACAAAATTGATTTCTTTTTTGAAATCCGATTGTAATTGAAGGATTGATTCTCTGATTTCTCCTAAATGTTGATGTTCGAAAGCCTTATATATTGATAAATTATTGTTCCGCCAGCTAAAATGTGAAGTTTCTGTCTTTTCTTGTCCCGCTCCGGTTGAACCAGTTATTGCATGGATATGAATATCATTCGTAAGCATTTTATTTTTTGCTAATGGTAATAATGCTAACTGAATAGCTGTTGCAAAACAACCAGGATTAGCAATGTTTTTAGCTGTTTTTATCTCATCAACATTCAGATCAGTTAAACCATAAATAAACTTTCGTTTTCCAACAACTGAATTTAATGTCAACCGAAAATCATTGCTTAAGTCAATTACTTTGGTATATGGTGGAATATTCATTTCTTTCATTAAATTCAAAGATAATCCATGACCTAAACACAGAAATAACACATCAATATTGGATGATAATTCACTCGTAAATTCCAAATCTGTATGACCTATTAAATCTTGATGAACAGCACTTACTTTTTGACCACTAAAATTTGAACTGACAATTGATTTTAATTCTACATGAGGATGATGAATCAATGTACGAATCAATTCTCCTGCGACATATCCACTTCCTCCGATGATTCCTATTTTAAATTTCATTGTTTACAGAATAATAGATTGATAATGAGTTTGAAAGAATTTTTGTAAATCCTTTTACATCTTCGCCGTTCCAAGTATTGTTCACTTCTCCGTATTGTCCAAATTTGGCATTCATTAAATCATTTTTAGATTCAATTCCATGAATTTCAAATCGATAAGGATGTAATTCTAACATCACTTTTCCATTTACATTTTTTTGAGTACTACTTAAAAATTGTTCGATGTTTCTCATTACTGGTTCAAAATAGTGCGCTTCATGCAAAAACATTCCATACCAATTCGCTAATTGTTCTTTCCAATGCAATTGCCATTTTGTTAATGTGTGTTTTTCTAGATGGTGATGTGCTTTTATTATGATTGAAGAGGCGGCAGCTTCAAAACCAACACGACCTTTAATTCCAATAATCGTGTCTCCCACATGAATATCGCGACCAATTGCATATTCATTCGCAATAGAATCGATTAATTCAATCGCTTTTACAGGTGACATTTCTTCACCATTTACATGTGTAATTTCACCTTCTTTGAATTCAATTGTCAATTTAGAAGATTCCATCTGTAATAGTTGACTTGGAAAAGCTTCACTTGGTAAATATTGATTTGAAGTTAAAGTTTCTACTCCCCCAACCGATGTCCCCCATAAACCTTTATTGATAGAATACTTTGCTTTTTCCCAAGTATATTCTACTCCATTTTTAGCCAAATATTCAATTTCTTCTTGACGTGAAAGTTTTAAGTCACGAATTGGAGTAATTACTTTGATGGATGGAGTTAAAATACTGAATGCTAAATCAAAACGAACTTGATCATTTCCAGCTCCAGTACTTCCATGTGCGATATAATCTGCATTTTCGGCTTTAGCATATTCAGCAATAGCAATGGCTTGAAAAATACGTTCTGCACTTACAGATAACGGATATGAATTGTTTTTCAATACATTTCCAAAAATCAGATATTTGATAATATTGGTGTAATATTCCTCAGTTTTATTGAGGTTTATATGTTTTTTAACACCTAATTCATAAGCTCGATTTTCAATAGCTTGAAGTTCCTCTTCAGAATAATTTCCAGTATTCACGAATGCGGAATAAACTTCTAATCCTTTTTCATTTTGAAGGTATTTAACACAGAATGATGTGTCTAATCCTCCACTATATGCTAGTATTACTTTTTTCATGTTATTATTTTTTTTTACCGCAGAGTTTCTCAGAGTTTTTTCACGGAGTTTCGCTGAATCTGTTTCTGTGTGACTCTGTGCGTTACTCCTTCGACTCTGTGTTTAAACCACTCTCATACAACATCCCGGTACACAAACACATTTTATGCTCTGTACGTTCAAGAATATCAACGTTTTTACAGCTTTTACAACCTGCCCAAAACGCATTATCAGTTGTCAATTCGGAGAATGTAACAGGTTTATAGCCTAGATCCGTATTGATTTTCATGACAGCCAAACTTGTCGTAATTCCAAAAAGTTTTGCACTCGGATACTTTTCTTTTGAAAGTTTTAAGATTTCACTTTTGATTTTTTTCGCTAAACCAGTTTGACGATAATTGGGGTCAACAATTAATCCTGAATTGGCAACAAATTTCTTGTTTTCCCACGTTTCGATGTAACAGAATCCCACTACATTTTCATTATCCAACGCAATAACCGCATTTCCTTGATCCATCTTCGTTTCGATGTATTCAGGCTTTCGTTTTGCAATACCAGTTCCACGAATTTTTGCAGCATCCTCCATCATTTGACAAATAATAGAAGCATACTTCTTGTGACTTTGATTAACCACAATGACAATAACAGACATACGAATGTTAATTATGAAATATTAAATAAAAAGATTGTTTTTAGGATGTTTTATTTCGAAGTACGAAAAACCCGCTAACTAGGATTTCCTAAAAAAAGAAATTAGCATTAGTTCGTCCTTCGAAACGAACTGGGAGAAATTGTATATGTAAAAAATTGTTTTTTCATCACGATGCAAAGATTTGTGATTATTTTTTGATTTACAAAATAAAAATTATAAAAAAAACAAGTTAAAAACACTTGAATCACCAATTAGATTCCAATAATTTGAACAAAAAAATCTAATTGTATGAATTGTATAGAAATATTATTTGAAAATTAGGATTCAAATAATAAGAAAGATAAAAAAATATTATTATTAAAAAATTAACACCTTTTTTCAAAAAATGAATAATAAAGACAATCTAAACTCAAAACATAAAATGAATCGAAAACAAATCTTATTTTTGTAAATAAATACTATTAAACAATGATTGATAAAGAACTTCTTCTTCGATATGGCGCACAAGAATTTAATCTAACAAAGAATCAATTATTATTTGAAAAGGGAGAAAAAGCCCGTTATTATTTTCAAATTATTTCTGGAGAAATTAAAATGTTTAATATCAACGAAGACGGCAATTAAATTAAAAAAAGATGCTTTTATAAAATTACTCACAGAAAATCCCGATGTTCATCTTCAGTTCACACAAACATTAGCAGACAGACTTCATTTCAAATCATTAATGGCTGCTGAAATGTCAAGTAATGATCCAGAAGCAAAAATTTTAACATTGTTAGATTATTTAAAATTTACAATTTATAAATTGCCAAATCCTTATGAATATGAAGTTGAATTAACACGCCAACAAATTGCAGATTTAACAGGTTTAAGAGTAGAAACAGTTATTCGCTCAATAAAATCACTGGAAAAAAAAGAAAAATTAAAAATTATTAATCGCAAAGTCTGGAGATAATATTAAAAATCTGAAGAATTAGAATTCTTTATTTGCTTTAAATACCATGTTTTAGCAGGAATAATACTACCGTCACTTTGTATTACCAAATAAGGCTTTCCAGACATTGAAGACTTTGATCCAATACGTTCAATAAATTGATTTAAGTTTGTAATATGAATATTGGATTCCTTCCATTTTGTTGCTAAATGTTCCGAAGCTTCTTTTGAATTATACGTTACTCCATTTCTGATAAATTGTATATTTGATTTTTCAATAATCAATAAAAGAGTTTTAATTTTATTGGATTCATCTTTTCTTATTTCCGATTTTAAGTTCCCTTTCTTAACGATAAAAAAACCAAAATCCTCCCCTATCAATATATTAACTAATTTAATACATTGAATTGAATATTTTGTTGCATTTATTTTAAAACTAAAAACCTCATTTTCTTCAATCGATTTAATCAAACAGATTTTATCTTTATTTTTAATTGTTAAAACTGTTTGTCCACCAGTAATATCATCAATTGAACACATAACATCGCCATCAATTGAAGGTATCTCTATGCTGTTTCGTTGAAACAATTTAAATTCAAAACCATTTTGTGGCAATGATAAATTATTTTCTTTTGAAGTACATGAGAAAATTAAAATGAAAACAATAAAAATTAATTTGTATAAAACTTTCATAAAACTATTTTTTTAAAAATGTAAATAGACTTTTCAATTAGATAAAAATAAACTAAAATCCTAAATCCAAAGAACTGTCAACAATTCTTTTCAATTGTGCAATTTGACCACAATGCCACATAGTATGCTTAATGTTCCATGAAATTGAATCTTCTTTTGTTTTTACAAATGGATGTTCTTTGGGTAATTTAAAAATCTCTTTATTCAATTCTTTTTCATTCAAATTTCCGATTGTTTTTATCGATAAATCACACATAAAATCCCAATCAGATTTCAATTGTTGAATTTGAAAATGGGATTTTATTTCTAATTTTTTATTTCCTTTATAAAAGAATTCAGCATACTTTTTTAAATCAATTGTTTCTTTTACGATTTCATTTGGTCCTACTAATAAAACGACATTGTAATAATTAAAACTTAAAATTAAATGTCCTAATTGCCAAGCAAAATTTGAATCTAAAAATTCTGGTGTATCAAAAAATTTATCTTCTGGAAATTGAGAAATAAATTTTTCAATCCAAGCATGAGATTCGATTGTTTGCTTTTTTAAAAGGTGAATTTGATTATTCATATAATGTATAAAATTTAAACAGAGCTGAATTTATAATCCAAAAAAGATATTTTTCATAAAACCACTGAAACTGCTAGCTCCTATTCGCACGAAAGGAGTAGTTACGATTACAAATAAGTTTGCCAACATTAAAAGACTAAGTGCATTAATCAAATAAATAAAATTCCAAATAAACGGTGGATTTTTTATATGTTTTGAGGAAGTTTCCAAACAAAGTTTCTTATTTTTCTTTGTAAGCAGACATATTCGAATGCTATTCCAAATAATAATTATTAGAATCAAAAAAACAGGAATTAAAATATAATAATCTTCTCGATACAACTCTTCTTTTCCTAATTCTCTTCCATTACTGTACCAAAATTTATTTATTTTAATTTTATCAAAAATAAAACGGTAACATGAAAAGAAAAGAACAAAAAAACTAATAAATGATATTCCCAAATTTAATTTTTGAATTATTTTCATGATATAAGGTGTCTAAATTTTATTTATTTAAAACTATTTTTTCTCAATTTTTTGGTATGAAGTAACAATCCCTTTAATTAAAGCAGAACTAAAACCACTATGTTCCATTTCATTCAAACCTACAATTGTACAACCTTTAGGCGTCGTTACCCTATCAATTTCTTCTTCTGGATGACTTCCGTTTCGAATAATTAATTCAGCAGCTCCTTTTACCGTTTGACTAACGATTTTAGTTGCCGTTTTTGAATCAAATCCTACTTCAATCCCTCCCTGAATCATTGCACGCATAAAACGAAGAACATAAGCAATTCCGCAAGCACCTAAAATTGTTGCTGACTCCATTAACGTTTCATCAATAACAATGGTTTCTCCTAAACTATTAAATATTTCAGTAACCATATCAGTTCGATTTAACTCGTCACGCCCAAAAGAAATGGCCGTTATCGATTCATTAACCGAAGAAGCTGTATTGGGCATTGCTCGAAAAATATCCAATTCAAAATCAAAACAAGCCTTCATTTCAGTAGTGGTAATTCCTGTTGCTACAGAAACAATGGTGTGTCTATTCGCATTAAAATAACTTGCATTTTCTTTTAAAAAAGGGATGATCGTATATGGTTTTAAAGCTAAAATAATGATGTCACAAGCCTCAATCAACGCTTTGTTATCATTTGTAATTACTGTATTTTCATCCTCATATTTTTTAATTGAGGCTACATTGCGTTTTGAACCATATAATTTTGTTGCAGGTGATTTTTGTTTAATTCCATTCAACAATGACAAACCTAAAT
This sequence comes from Flavobacteriia bacterium, assembly GCA_016178305.1. Classification (GTDB taxonomy): domain Bacteria; phylum Bacteroidota; class Bacteroidia; order Flavobacteriales_D; family Crocinitomicaceae; genus CAIUKX01. The sequence goes on from JACOTM010000040.1 coordinate 23,782, forward strand.
TTCCACAACCTACAATTCCTATTTTTTGCATTACTTTATTTTTTGGTCAAATTTAAGCTTTTGATTTCATTTAAAACGATTTAATTAAAAGGAATTAATGTTATTTTTGTTTCATTACACAATAAAACAAAACTATACAATTACAAATGAAATTGCTTTGTAGTATCTTGCTATTATTTAGTTTAAATCAAGGATTTGCTCATGAATATTACTTTGCTTTTGCCGAAGCACAATTTAACCATACAACCCAAAAAATAGAACTATCGGTAACTGTTTCAACACATGATATTGAACATTGGCTTCAAGATAATGGTATTAAAATTAAAGAATTAGAAAATCATTATGAAGATTCACTTATAGTAAATGAAATTTCAACACAATTGTTACATGGAATCCATTTTTCAATTTTAGAAAAAAACATAAATTTTAAGATTATTGGTTTCCAAGTAAACAAAAATGGATTGACTGATTTTTTCTTTATTTCCGAAGAAGTAAAAGTAAATAACGAAATAAAAGTAACTTTTGATTTATTAATGGATAAATATAAAGGACAACAAAATAAACTAACTTTTATATATAATAGTCGGAAAATGACCTTTCCTTTTTTACCTACTCAGCGCGAACAAATTATACATTTAGATACTTTTAACGAATGAAATACAGTACTTTTTTTTTATTTATAATTCCTTTTATTGGTTTAGGACAAAGTAAATTCGCTCAATTGGATCAAGAGCTACCAACACCAAATGAATATCGAAATGCAGCTGGAGCTCCTGGTCATAATTACTATCAACAAAAAGCAGATTATAAAATCAATATTGAAATAATTGACGAAACTCAAATGTTAAAAGGTTTTGAAACAATAACTTACACAAACAACTCCCCTGATCAATTAAATTATTTATGGTTACAATTAGACCAAAACATTTACAATCAAGATGCTGATTCAAAATTAATTGATATTGAAAAAATGGAAAATTTCAAAAATATTGGCGATGTCAAAAAGAAATTATTCTATTATGATGGCGGATTTAAAATCGATGAAATTACAAATACTTCAGGACAAAAAATGAGTTATTTCATCAATAAAACGATGATGCGTATCGATTTAAGTAAACCTTTAAAAGCACATGAAAGCATTAGTTTCAATATTAAATGGTGGTATAACATTAATGACAGAATGGCTGTTGGCGGGCGTTCTGGATATGAATATTTTGAAAAAGATAAAAATTACCTTTACACCATTGCGCAATGGTTTCCTCGAATGTGTGTTTATAATGATGTAACGGGATGGCAACATAAACAATTTTTAGGTCGTGGTGAATTCACATTACCTTTTGGAGATTATGAAGTAAACATCACTGTTCCTTCAGATCATATTGTTGGAGCCACGGGAACCTTGCAGAATGCCGAACAAATATTAAATGAGAAACAAAAAAATAGATTAAAATTAGCCTATAGATCCAACACACCTATTATTATTGTAAATCAAGATGAAGCTATCAAAGCTGAAAATCATAGAGCTACTACAAAAAAAACATGGACTTTTAAAGCGATGAATGTTCGTGATTTTGCTTTTGCTTCTTCTCGTAAATTTATTTGGGATGCACAAGGTGTTGTTATTGGCGGTAAAACAATTTTAGCAATGTCTTATTATCCAAAAGAAGGAAATCCGCTTTGGGAAAAATATTCAACAAAATTAGTAGTTCATACTTTAAAAACATATTCCAAATATACTGTAGATTATCCATATCCTGTTGCAATTTCTGTTCATGCCAAATGGATTGGAATGGAATACCCTATGATATGCTTCAATGGTGGACGACCAGAAGAAGATGGTACGTATTCAGAAGATACGAAATATGGTATGTGGGGTGTTATTATCCATGAAGTTGGTCACAACTTTTTTCCAATGATTATCAACTCAGATGAAAGACAATGGTCATGGATGGATGAAGGATTAAATACTTTTGTGCAATATTTAACCGAACAAGAATGGGAACGTGGTTACCCCTCTAGACGTGGTCCAGCTTATTTAATCGCAGACTATATGCGCGGAGATAAAAGTGGACTTTCTCCTATTATGACAAATTCAGAATCAATATTACAATTTGGAAACAACGCTTACGGAAAACCTGCCACGGCACTCAATATTCTTAGAGAAACCGTAATGGGCCGTGAATTATTTGACTATGCCTTTAAAACTTATTGCGAACGTTGGAAATTTAAACATCCAACACCTGCTGATTTCTTTCGATCGATGGAAGATGCTTCAGCAGTTGATCTTGATTGGTTTTGGAGAGGATGGTTTTTTACAACTGATAATGTTGACATTTCTTTAGAAAAAGTGAGATACTTTCAGTTAAATACAAATAATCCAGAAATTGAAAAAGCAGTTAAAAAAGAAATGAATGAATCCAAAGATCAATTTATTGGAGATACTAGAAACAAATTGACTCCTGAAAAAACAGCGAATGAAAAAGATAGTTCACTGGATGATTTTTATAAAAAACGAAATATTTATGAAGTTGATGCATTAGATAGAATTGAATATGAGGAATTTAAGAAAAATTTAAAACCTGAAGAATTAAACTTATTAAACAGTGACAAGCATTTTTATGAATTATCATTTAAAAATATTGGAGGCTTAGTCTCCCCCTTAATTATTCATCTAACATTTATGGATAGCACAACGCAAGTTATCCGAATTCCTGCTGAAATTTGGGTTCAAGGTCACGAAATAGTATCCAAAGTCCTCATTTTAGATAAAGAATTAATTGCAATTCGCTTAGATCCATTTTTAGAAACAGCCGACACAGATTTAAATAATAATAGTTGGCCCGTACAATTAGAACCTACTCGATTTCAATTATTCCAACAAAAACAATTGAACGAAAATCCTATGCAAAGACAACTGAGAATGGAAGGAAAATAATCTCTAACATAGCTAAAAACAACATCTTTTTTAGTCTTGTTGTATTTAGCTCAAACAGAAATGATGAATTATTTGTTGAATTTTAATTTTAAAAAATGAAAATACTATATTTTCTTATAGCATTATGTTTAATTAGTTGCAAATCAAAAACATTAAACAAAACAAAATCAATAGAATTCAATAATTATGTTTGTCCACCCTGTGGCGGAAATTGTGATCAATTAGTTTTTCACAAAGCAGGAAAGTGTCCTCATTGTCAAATGGAATTAGTAAATCAGCATCAAATAACAAATGCCCAAAAAGAATTATCTGTTTGTTTCTATTTGCAAGACAATGTTGAAATATTAGATTTTGCTGGTCCACTAGAAGTTTTTGTTGTTGCTGGATTCAAGGTTTTTACCGTTTCCAAAAATAATGGAATCATTCATTCTCAAGGAATATTAAAAATTAAACCTGATTTTTGTATTGAAGATGCACCACCTTCAGATGTTATGGTCTTTTTTGGTGGGGCTCACGGCAAACCTTCTAAAGATAAAGGATTGATTTCATGGATAAAAGCTCGAAAAAATAAAACAAATTATTTCATTTCAATTTGCACAGGTGCTTTTATTATGGGAGAAGCTGGAATCCTAGATAATTTATCCACCACAACATATCACACACAAATTAAGGCCTTACAAAATGCCTTCCCAAAAACCAAAGTACTTTCAAATGTTCGCTTTGTTGATAATGGAAACGTTATTTCTACAGCTGGTATATCTGCAGGAATTGATGGAGCACTTCATTTTGTTGCCAAAATAAAAGGATTGGATTTTGCTAAAAATGTTGCAGCAACAATTGAATATGATAAATGGATACCTAATGACGGTTTAATTCTTAAATAAAAGAATCATTTTTTCTTGAATACTGAGTATCTGTCTAAATTTATTATGATTTCAATATTTTAAGTCTTTTCCTCTCAAAACGCGTTAAGTTTTTAAGAAATAAAGATACTCGGTAGCGAATGGGGTATTAATCGAACAATGGCACAAGTACATGCGATTTTATTAATTTCACCGCAACCATTATCAACTGAGAATATTATGGATGAATTAAGCATATCTCGAGGTAATGCCAATATGAATATACGGGATTTAATCAATTGGAATTTAGTCCATAAAGAATTAATACCTGGTGACCGGAAAGAATATTTTACAGCTGAAAAAGATATTTGGGAAATTGCAAGAAGGATTATCCGAGAACGAAAAAAACGTGAAATGGAACCAGTTATTCGCGTTATTAACCAATTAAAACATGTGGAAGGGGATAAAAACAATAAAGATATAAATGAGTTTTGTTCGATGATGGATCAATTAGATTCTTTTGTCGGAAAAATGGATAAATCTGTAAACTTACTCTTGAATGAAAATGAAAATAAATTATTTACAATTTTATTCAAATTAATGACGTAATCTCTTTTTTTAATTCAAACTTTCAATAATTACTGAAAACATGAAAACTTTAAAAAACTACAAATTAATATACGATGATCAATGTCCTTTATGTAAAACATATAGTAAAACTTTCGTAATGACGGGATTACTAACAAAAGAAGGTCGGGAAGGATATCAAAAAATGGAAGAGAAAACATGTTTACTAATTGATAAGCAAAGAGCATGTAACGAAATCGCTTTAGTTAATATGGAAACCACTGAAGTCATATATGGAATCGATAGCATCATATATATAATCGCATTCCGTTTCAAACTCCTTAATCAAATTTTACATGCTAAACCAATACATTATCTCCTTCAAAAATTATATTTATGTATCTCATATAATCGAAAAATAATTATGCCAAGTAATTCTAAAACAGACACATGCACACCTGATTTTAATATCAAATACCGAATAATTTATCTTATTTGCACATGGTTATTTACTTCATTTATTCTTTATAAATATAGTTTTCATCTAGAAAAATGGGTACCAAAAAGCACTTTTGGGAGAGAATTTTTTATTTGTGGTGGTCAGCTGATTTTTCAAACATTAGTATTGATAAAATATTCTAAAGAAAGAATTTTCAACTACCTCGGAAATATGATGACAATTTCATTTGCCGGAGCAATACTATTAACTATTGGAATCGCTTTCTCGAAATTATGCAATATAACCAATGGAAATTATTTTATAACTTTCTTTTTTACAATCGTAATTCTAATGCTTTTTGAACATATTAGAAGAAATAAAAAACTAAACTTAAACTACTCGCCAACAATAACTTGGACAATATATAGATTATTAATTGTAAGCATTATAGGGTATGAATAAATATTCAAAAATCGTATTAGTCGGTGGTACTGGACAAATCGGAAAAGCATTAATCAATTATTTCCAAGATAAATCTGAATTGATTTATATTTTTTCAAGAAAAATTCAAACTTCTAACGAAAAGCTTCTATTCTATCAATGGAATGGCGAAAAATTAACAGATTTTGTTTCAATATTTGAAAATGCAGATATTATTATCAACTTAGTGGGTAAAAATGTTAACTGTAGATACAATCAAAAAAATCGAAATGAAATAATTACATCAAGAATAAATTCAATTAATGCAATTGAGGAAGTCGTTCAACTTTGCAATATTAAACCTCGACATTGGATTCAAGCTGCATCAGCAACAATTTACCAACAATCATTTGATAAAGAGATGACCGAACAAGATGAAATTTACGGTCATAATTTCTCTGAAAATGTTTGCAAAACATGGGAAAATGCCTTTTTTGAAAGTACAACAAAATTTAAAGAAATAAAAAAAACATTGCTAAGAACGAGTATTGTATTAAGTAAAGATAATGGCGCATTTCCGCGTTTAAAAAAGTTAGTCAATTATGGTTTGGGAGGAAAACAAGGTTGTGGAAATCAAATGGTCAGCTGGATTCATGAAGAAGATTTATGCAGAAGTATTGAATTTATTTACGATAACCAATCAGAAGGTATTTTTAATATTACAGCTACCTACCCTATTAAAAACACTTGTTTTATGTCAGAATTACGAAAAGAAATAAAGCCATTTTTTTTCCTTCCATCCCCTCAATTTATACTCAAAATAGGTGCTTTTTTAATTTCAACAGAAGTAGAATTGGTTTTAAAAAGTAGGTTCGTAATTCCTGATAAACTGATAAAAATGGGATTTGAATTTAAATATCCTACAATCGATAAAGCGATTCAAAACTTACTTAGAAACCGTATAAATTTATTGTGACTTCCATATTTCAAACCCTTTTTGAACAAAAATTCAATAAATTCTGTTTATCAAATATTTTTATAGTTTATTAATTATAACCCTAATTCGATTAAAATAATGATCAAAAAAACATTTTTAAAAGCTGAATGGAGAAAACTAATACTTATCAATTACAGCATTGCCCCTCAACAATTAACGAAATTCATTCCTGCTGGAACAGAAATAGATCTTTGGAATGGTAAATGTTATATCAGCTTAGTTGGATTTATGTTCTTAAAAACAAGAGTATTAGGAATCAAAGTACCTTTTCATTCCAATTTTGAGGAAGTGAATCTTCGATTTTATGTAAAATATAAAGAAAATAATGAATGGAAACGAGGCGTTGTTTTCATAAAAGAACTTGTTCCTAAAGTAGCTTTGACTTTAGTTGCTAATTGGATTTATAAAGAACATTATCAAACTGTTCCTATGAATCATGATTGGGATTCACAGCAAGACAACATAGTAATTTCCTATAATTTTGAAATTCAAAATCAAATTCAAAGCATAAAAGTTACCGCCAAAAATACGTTAACAGAAACCATTCAAAATAGTGAAGCGGCGTTTATTACAGAACATTATTGGGGTTATACAAAACAAAATACTTTAACAACAACTGCATACGAAGTCACGCATCCAAAATGGCAAATATATCCCATTGAATCATTCCAAATAAATGTTGATTTTGGTTTAGTTTATGGTGACGATTTTATTTTTTTAAATGATAAAAAAATTGAATCCATTTACCTTGCAGAAGGATCTGAAATTACTGTCAAAAAAAAACAAAAGATTATTTCAAACTCTCAATAGCACTTTTGACGCCAATTGTTCGCGTAATAAAATCCTTTTCAATTAAGGGATTTCTTGCTGGAGAATACGCTCTGCCATAAAAAATTATTTGAAGATGCAATTTATTCCATAATTCTTTTGGAAATATTTTTTTTGCATCTTTTTCTGTTTCTACAACATTTTTACCAGTTGTTATTCCCCATCTAATTAACAAGCGATGAATATGTGTATCCACAGGAAATGCAGGCACTCCAAAAGCCTGAGACATTACTACAGAGGCCGTTTTATGTCCAACACCAGGTAACTCTTCTAATAATTCAAAACTTTCAGGTACAACACCATCATGTTTATTTATTAATATATGAGATAATTCAAAAATTGCTTTGGCTTTTTTAGGTGATAAACCACACGGACGAATTATTTCTCGAATTTCTTCAATTGACAATCGAATCATATCAAACGGATTATCAGCTTTGCTAAATAATAAAGGAGTTACTCTATTTACCATTAAATCCGTACACTGAGCAGAAAGTAAAACAGCGATTAACAAGGTATATGAATTTGTATGATCCAAAGGAACAGGTGTCTCAGGATATAATTTTTCCAATTCTTCAATGATGAACCTTGCTTTTTCTTTTTTGGTCATTTTTCTACAATAATTTCAAAAACTTTTTTGGTATTTCACTTTCAAATCGTACTACTTTTCCTGTTTTAGGATGTGTAAATGCCAATACTTTTGCATGCAATCCCAATCGTCCTAATGAATGATTTGTAGCTCCATATTTTTTATCCCCAACAATTGGATGCTTTAAATCTTGAAAATGAACACGAATTTGATTTTTACGACCTGTTTCTAAATTTACTTCCATCAAAGAAACTCCTTTTTTAGAAACTATTGTCTTGTAGTGTGTAACGGCTTTTTGACCCTTTGACGCATTTTGTGAAGAATGAACCAACAAAGAACTTGGGCTTTCAATTAAATAAGAAACATGTACACCGCTTGACTTTTCTAATTTACCTTCAACTAAAGCTAAATATGTTCTTTCTAAAATAGTATCGTTCCAATTTTCTTGTAATTTAGCTTTTATTTCTTCATTCTTAGCAAACAAAAGTAAACCAGAGGTCTCTCGATCTAACCGATGAACAATAAAAATCTTATTAGCCGGGTTTTTCTTTTTGACATGTTCACTTAATATCGCAAAAGCTGTTTTTTTTGTTTCTTTATTTGTAGCAATCGTTAATAAACCTGCATCTTTATTAATCACTATTAAATCTTTGTCTTCGAAAACAATTTCAATCCCTGTATATTTTTTTTGTTCAATAGAACCAGCTTTTGGGCGAATTGTAACTTTTTGACCTGGTTTTAAAGCATGATTGTATTTTGTTTCAACTTTTCCTTCAACTTCAACCAACTTCTTTTTCAATAAAGACTTGATATTATCTCTACTTTTACCAACAAGAGTTTCCATTAAAAAAATCTACCTTGAATCATAAAAAATAAATAATCGAAAAATTAATATAATTTTCCTCGTTTTAATAAATATTGTAATAAAATTGGATGAAAACCATCTTGGATATTTGCCGGCATAAAATCAATTTGCAAATTAGCACACTTTAATTTTAATTCCTGAAAATACTTCCCAATCGATTCTTTGTATTTTTCTTTAATTTCAGCAGGTTGTAATTTCATTTTTTCACCTGTTTCCATGTCAACCAATGTATATGGACGATTATCTAATTCAAAATCAACTTCCATTTTCTTATCAACCACATGAAAAACAATAACTTCATGTTTATTATGTTTCATGTGTTGTAGTGCTTGAAAAAACTCTTCTGATCGCATAGGATCATCTAACAAATCAGAAAAAATTACAATTAAACTTCGTTTATGGCTTAATTCAGCTATATCATTTAATGCCTTTATTGAATTCGTTAATGTTCTCTTTTCCTCTGAATAATCAACTAAATGTTTTTCTAATCCATTAAACAAATATCTTAAATGTGCCGGTGAAGACTTTGCTTCTGTATGTAAATCTAATTTGTCCGTAAATGTTGACAAGCCCAAGGCATCACGTTGCTTTTTTAAAAGTTCAATTAATGATGCAGCTCCATAAATCGAAAATTCTAGTTTATTCATTTCCTTCCCTTTTGGAAAGAGCATTGAACTCGAACAATCAATCACAATCTGACATCTCAAATTGGTTTCTTCTTCATACTTTTTAGTGAAAAATTTACCACTTTTAGCATACAACTTCCAATCAATATGCCTCGTAGATTCTCCCGAATTATACATTCTATGCTCGGCAAACTCAACTGAAAAACCATGAAATGGACTTTTATGCAATCCTGTAATAAAACCTTCAACTACTTGCTTAGCGAGTAATTCAAGATTTCCAAAATTAGCTAAATGAAACCGATTAATTGTGCGATTCATGCTTCGAAGTTAAGGATAAAATATGAATAATAACTTCAGTTTCGATTAATATCGAGAAATGTAATCTCCTGGCAAACCACTTTTTTATTGTTTGGATTCAACTGTTTTATATCAATCTTTATAAAAATCAATATATTTAAAATATTTATCTCTCACGTAATTTATAATATCTTCACTTTTAGCTGTTTCAAGAAAGGATTGTTTTAAATTTACAAATCGAATAAATCGATCAAATTCTTTCTCATCCACTTGAATTACCTTATGATCATTATACAACCGAATCAAAGTTAGAATAGCTTTTTTTTTGTTTTTATGCTTTAAATCCCAACGCCAATCCTCATTATCGCTCTCAGAAATATTGTAATTATTTTTCGCTAAATTGACATCAATTTTATAAAATTCTATATAATTTTTATATTTTTCTTGAACTTTATAAAAAATTTCTAAATCAGTTGTATTATTTAAATAAACAACATCAAAACCTAAAAATTGTATAAAACGATCATATTCCATTTTAGGCAAAACAAAAGCATGATTACTTACATACATATCCAACAAGGATGTAATTGCCATTTTTTTATCTTTTGAAATTAAATTTCTCCACGCTATATTTTCATTCACCTCCAATTGATGTAACAATCTAAAATGTTCATATTTATCTTTTATAAACGTCACTAATTCCATCTCTGTAGCTGTCTTAAAAAAATCAATATCAATATTTAAAAAAGATATAAATTCATCAAATTGATCTTCTGTTAATTCAATAATATCATACGCTACATACAATCTCAACAACTCCTTAACAACTTTTCGTTGATCATCTTTAAACTCTTGTTCTGCAATCCAGGCTTTATTTTGTTCTTTCTTAGAAAATGCTTGATAAAGTGCAGTAATCGGACTACTTAATGACGCCATTCCCGTCACCATTCTCGTTTCTCTCATCGCCAATGCTTCACGCTCTTCTTTTATTTGCTGTAAAGATTTTAATGGATGAATAACAACTACATCTATCTCTGTAGGTATCCTTTCAATAAATTGCTTCACATTAAACTGACAATTTTGATCTGCAACAACTCGAAAAGCAATAATTGGATAACTTTTAATTGAAATATTTATTGAATCATTATTATGTACATAAAGCGAAAAACTACCATTTGGTTGCCCAAAAACTCCTTTACCAAGCGTTCGATTTACGATCATGAAATTATAAAAATACTGCGGAGATAAAGTGTCTATAACTTTACCTTGTAACAAAACCCGATCACAATTCTCTTGCGAAAAAAGTAAACTTGAATTAAATGAAAATATAAAAATTACAAACAATATTCTAAACATAATGCTAATTTATATAAAATCAATATTAATTCCTTTATAAACAAGTTATATTTTGTTAAATACATATATGTAACACATAATTCAATATTGTAAAACAGTATTAATTTCAAGGGATAATTTTATTTTGAGGTGCTGGGAGTTTTAAATAGAAAAAATTTCTACTTTAGGATTCATGGAAAAAAAGAGTACCGATCAAAGTTCAATACAATCTCATTTGTATAGTTTAT
>JACOTM010000053.1 GCA_016178305.1 Flavobacteriia bacterium
AATGTACAAAATGCTTTTCAATTAAATTCGAAAAGCCTTCGTTGTGTCTTCTTGATTTAGCCCGCTAAACCTGCGAAAACACGCCTTGTCCTTTCAAATTTAATTAAAATCTGAGTGTAAAATATTAATCGAACTGAGGTTAAAAGATCTTAAAACCGTTTCTTTGAATTGAGAAACGGTTTTTTTTGTTAATTTAACATCTAAAAATAACCAGAATTACTATCTTTATTCCTATGACTAAATATTTTGTTTGTGCATTGTTGTTCGGTTTCTATGCTTGTTCTGATTTTCATAAGTCAGAACAATTGGCAGATATCGAAAAAATGTCAAAAGCTTTAGATAGTGCAGCTATTGTTTTATCTGAACATCCGATTGAAAAAATGAATGAAATCAAAGCAATTTATTTAGAAATAGAAGATGAAATCCGAATGAATCACAGCGTGAAAGATACTATTTCGTTGGAATTTGGTAAAAAAATGGACGCATTAAAAATGGTTCGTTTAACTTTTGAACCACTTGAAAAAGCGTATGAAAATTTAAGCATAGGCCTAAAAAACGAAAAAAAACGAAATCTTGATTTAAAAACAGACATCGAAAATAGTAATGGAGAAAGAGAAAATTACCAGCAGAATGTTGATTTTGAAAATAAAAAGGTTGAAAAATTATTGAAATTATTAGCGAATTATACACGTATTCGGGAAAAATCGTTAACGATTTTTAATCAATATAAAGATGAAATGAAAGCATTTGCAGATTCAATCGCAAAGCAATAACTTTAGAAAAATGAAAATAGTAATTGCAATATTTAGTTTCTTTATCATTAGTCTTTCTTTTGCTCAAGAAGGAGGAACAGATCAACAGTTGGCACAATATTACTATAACAATGGTGAATTTGATAAAGCTTTGGGATACTATGAATTGATTTTTCAAAAAGATCAAAATAAATTTAATTTCAATCGCTATTACGAATGTTTGATAAAAACAGCGCATAAAAAAGAAGCCGAAAAATTAATTAAAAAACAAATCTCTGCAGATCCAACCAATTTTGAATATCCCGTTTTATTAGCTGAATTTTACGAGCAAAATCAAGAAGGTGAAAAAGCTCAAAAAATATATGAAAACTTAGTGGATGATGTTAAATCAAATCCAACGTATGTAATTGATGTTTACAATGCCTTAAAAATTAAAGGAAAATATGATTACGCTTTTCAAGTATTAGAAAAAGGAAGAAAAGCATTTAAAGAGAATTATCCTTTAAATATTCAATTTGCAGAAATCTATAATCTTCAAGGTAAAACGGATAAGATGATAGATGAATATTTAGAATTATTGAATATTCAATCCAATTATTTAGAAAGTGTTGAGGCAGTTTTGAGTAAACAAATTGATTTTTCGAAAGATGCTAATCCAGAATATGAATTATTGAGACAAAAGTTATTAGAAAAAATTCAGAAAAAACCGGATGAAATGGTTTATTCTGAAATGTTGACTTGGTTATTTATTCAAAAGAAAAATTTTAAAGGAGCCATCATTCAAGCTCAAGCTTTAGATAAACGAATTAAAGGTCAAGGCCAAATGGTTTATGAATTGGGTAAAATTTGTATTGAAAATAAAGAATACGAATCTGGAAGAAATGCGTTTAAATATGTCATGGAATACGGAACAGATAATTTATATTATTACCAGGCAGAAGGAGCTATATTGAATAGTCGTTATTTAGAAGTTACTTCGAATCGAAATTATTCAAAAGAAGAGATTTCAGCAACGATTAATGAATATAAGAGTGCTTTAGCAAAACCAAACAGAAAGAAATTTAGTATTCCATTGATTATTGAATTAAGTCATATTCAAGCTTATTATGGAAACCAAATCGACAGTGCGATAGCGAATTTAGAAGAAGCGATGACTTTTCCGACTTTGACTAATATGATGAAGGCTGAAATTAAAATGAAATTGGCAGATATTTTAGTTTTAAAAGGTGAAATATGGGATGCCTCACTTTATTATATGCAAATAGATAAAGATTTTAAGTTTGAACCAATTGGACATGAAGCTAAATTTAAAAATGCAAGAATTTTTTATTATGATGGAGAGTTTGATTTTGCACAGTCACAATTAAGTATTTTAAAGGAATCTACAACAAAATTAATCGCAAATGACGCTATGGACCTATCATTGTTAATTACTGAAAACTATGGTTTGGATAGTAATTATGAAGCAATGCAATGGTTTGCAAATGGGGATTTGTTAATAGAGCAACATAAATTCGATGAAGGATTTGCATTATTTGATAGTATTACAAAAAAATATGCATACCATAGTCTGAGTGATGAAATTTTACTGAAAAAAGCTAAAGCTATGCAGATGCAAGGAAAATGGCAAGAGGCTACAGTTTTTTTAGAAGAACTGATGAAATATTATGCACAAGATATTCTAGCAGATGATGCTCTTTTTCAATTAGGAGATATTTATGAAAATCATTTGAATGACAAAGAAAAAGCTGCGGAGTATTACAAAAGAATTTTGTTTGATTACAAAGGAAGTTTACATGTTATTGAAGCAAGAAAAAGATATCGTTTACTCAGAGGTGATAAATTAGATGCCGATGATTTAGAATAAACGATTCAGAACCGTACTATAAAATAAATAATAAATTTGAAATTAGAACTTTAGGTCTGAAGTCTAATTTCTCAAACTACACAATACATGGCAATAGATACAAAATTATTATCAAAAATATGTACCACTCCTGGAACATCTGGATTTGAACAACGAATTCGTGAAGTTGTGCTCGATGAAATTAAAGACTTGGTAGATGAGATTCAGGTCGATAACATGGGGAATGTTTACGCAATAAAAAAAGGTAAATCGAATAAAAAAGTCATGATAGGCGCTCACATGGATGAAATTGGATTTATCGTGACGCATATCGATGATAAGGGGTTTATTCGTTTTCACACTTTGGGTGGATTTGACCCTAAAACATTGACAGCTCAACGCGTAATTATTCATGGAAAAGAAGATGTTATTGGCGTGATGGCTTCCAAACCAATTCATGTAATGACTCCTGATGAAAGAAATAAAGTAGCCAATTTATCAGATTATTTTATTGACACGGGACTTACTGCAGAAGAAGTGAAAGAGTTAGTTGAAATAGGAAATCCAATTACAAGAGAGCGTGAATTTATTGAAATGGGGAATTGTGTAAACGGGAAATCTTTAGACAACCGATTAGCAGTTTTTATTCTAATAGAGACTTTAAGAAAATTAAAAGGGAAAGCGGTGCCGTATGATATATATGGCGTTTTCACAGTGCAAGAAGAAGTTGGAATTCGAGGTGCAAATGTTTCGGCTTTAAAAATTAAACCTGATTATGGGTTTGGATTAGATACAACTATCGCTTTTGATTTACCAGGTGCAGCACCACATGAAATGATTACGAAATTAGGCGAAGGAACAGCTATTAAAATAATGGACGCTTCAACTATTTGTGATTATAGAATGGTTGACTTTATGAAAAAAATGGCTGTAAAACATGCTATAAAATGGCAACCAGAAATATTAACGGCAGGAGGTACAGATACAGCTGGAATTCAAAGAATGGTCGAAGGAGGTTCAATTGCGGGGGCTGTTTCAATTCCAACTAGACATTTACATCAAGTGATAGAAATGGCAAACAAAGATGATATTCAAGCAAGTATTGATTTATTAGTTGCTTGTGTAACTGAGATTGACACATATAATTGGGAGTATTAAATATTCATTTTAGTACGGTAAATAAAAAATTAGAGGAGGAGGAAAATATTTTCTCCTTTTTTTTGTTATATATTTTAATAAAGGCTAAAATTGACATTGATGTAATCATGTAAATTGTAAATAAGAGCAAGTTGATTTTATGAAATGGACTCAATTGAAAATTTGGCATGCAGTTTGAAATAGTTTAAATAACTAAAATTATTGAGTTATGAAAAGGGTGATTGGTTTATTCGGATTTATTGGAGTATTTGTTATGTTAACAAGTGGAGATTCAATTGCATACCCAACAGCATCAAACAAAGCTTTTCAAGTAGGAGAAAAGTTAAGGTACCGTATTACTTATGGTTTTATGGATGCTGGGGAAGCTGTTTTAGAAGTTAAATCAACTACAAAGAAAGGAGCAGACAGAGAGTTGTTGCAAGTAGGTGGAACAGGCCGAACTTTAGGTGGATTTAATGCTTTTTTCAAAGTAATAGATAAATATGAAAGTTATATTGATAAAAAAGGCTGCTTTCCTTGGTATTTTGTCAGAAGAGTAGATGAAGGTGGTTATAAAATCAATCAAGATTATGCTTTTAAACAAGACAAATACAAAGTTGATAATGGAAATGGAAAAGAATTTAAAACGCCTTTAGCAATTCAAGATATGATATCTTCATTTTATTATGCAAGAACGTTGAATTTTAAAAATATTAAGAAAAACCAAACTTTTGAATTTAAATGTTTCATGGATGATGAAATTTTCAATTTAAAAATAAAGTATGTTGGAGAAGAACAAATTCATATACGAAAAGGAAAATTTAATTGTTTAAAATTTGTTCCGGTAGTGCAAACAGGACGATATTTTAAAACAGAGGATGATGTAAATTTTTGGGTTACGAATGATGAAAATAGAATTCCTATCTTGGTTAAAGCAAAAATTCCAGTAGGAGTTGTGAAATTGCATTTAGTAGAGTGGGAAGGATTGAAAAATGAATTATCCAGTAAGGTTAATTAAAAATGAGGGACTTGAGAAAGTCCCTTTTTCATTTATATCTGATGTAATAAATAGAATTTTTAATAAAGTTTAAATTTTTTTAATTATTCCTTAAGAATATTCTTGCTTTCTAAATCATTTCATTTATTTTTGCTCCAAAATCAAGAAATAAAGATGGATACCAACGAATTTCAGTTAGTAGAAAAAGAAACAATTACGGAATGTCATTTTCAAGAAGAAGAAATTTTAAAAGAAGAGACAGATAGAAAAACGAGACAATTTGAACTGGATAGAGCTATAGCGTTAGGAAATTTAGAACATTTTAAAGTGAAAATATTTTTTGCTGATGATAAAGGTAAAAAAGTGGTTAATACAACAATTTGGGCAATTACTGATTCATCAATTTTATTGAAGCAAAATGTATTGATTCCAATTAATAGAATAATAAAATTAGAAATTTAACAGTAGGAGAATATGGGAAAAAAGCGTTCAATTATCAGTTACGACAAGTTAACCATTGATCAAAAAAAACAAATCTTAAGAGATTTTCCAGATGGTTATGGTAATTATCTGACTTCTATTATGACAGCATCTGGTGAGTCACAAGAAGCATTGATCTGGGAGACTGACGAAATCATTTATTTAGTAAAAATCACGAAAGCAATGTCTAAGCCTATTTTAGATGATGACGATGATGATTTTGAAGATGTAGAAATTGAAAAATTAGCAGATATTAAAGAGGATGATTTAGATGATGAATCTGATGATGATGATAGCTATGATGAACCAGCAGATGATTCTGATGAAGATGATGAAGATGAGGAATAAATTTTCATTTGAAAAATATAGAAAAATAAAAAGAGTGGAGATATCTAAGAACTCCACTCTTTTTATTTTGACAAATTTACTTTCTATACATTTACATGATTGTAACCTCAGTTCGATTAATATTTTACCTCAGATTTTAATTAAATTTGAAAGGACAAGGCGTGTTTTCGTAGGTTTAGCGGGCTAAATCAAGAAGACACAACGAAGGCTTTTCGAATTTAATTGAAAAGCATTTTGTACATTTCACCTATAAAAAGTGATTTACTTCCTATAACTTAATTTTAACATATTTGAACCGCCATTTTCTTCAATTGGAATTGAAGCAATGTTAATTACTAAATCTCCTTGTTTGACTAGTTTTTTTGTTTTTAATATATGTTTAATATCAGCAATACTATGGTCCGTGCTTATGCTTTTATCATAATAATAGGCTTTGACACCCCAAACTAAATTTAATTGAGTTAATATTTGTTCATTACTAGTGAATACAAATATTTGTGCTTTAGGACGTTGTGAAGCAATTTTGTAAGCGGTATAACCAGAATAAGACATCGTTATAATAGCATCTGCTTCAACTCTTTGAGACAATCTGCATGCATTGAAACAGATAGAGTCAGAAATAAAACGATCTTGCGATTTGTCAGGAATTTCTTCTTTGTTGTAAATCCCTTCAAATGATTCCATTTCAGAAACAATTTTTGCCATCGTTTTAATAACTTCAATTGGATGGTCTCCAACAGATGTTTCACCTGAAAGCATTACAGCATCTGCTCCATCTAATACTGCATTTGCTACATCATTCACTTCTGCTCTTGAAGGAGTAAGATTTTTAATCATACTTTCCATCATTTGTGTTGCTACGATAATTGGTTTAGCATACAAAGCACATTTTTTGATCAGCATTTTTTGAATTAAAGGAACGGTTTGATAAGGAACTTCAACTCCTAAATCTCCACGAGCAACCATTAAGGCATCACTTACTTTGATTATTTCATCAATATCCTCAATTGCCTCAGGTTTTTCAATTTTTGCAATTACTTTAGCCTTCCCGTGTTGTTGACTGATAATATGTTTTAATTCAATAATATCGCGTGCATTTCGAACAAACGATAAACCAATCCAATCTACATTTTGTTGCAAGGCAAAATTTAAATCTTCTTTATCTTTAACAGTTAAAGAAGGCATGGAAATTTTAGTATTTGGAAAATTCACTCCTTTTTTTGAAGACAATTCTCCTCCATGGATAACTTTAGCTTTAATTTCTGTAGCACCATCTGTTTGTACGACCTCCAAAATCAATTTCCCGTCGTCTAATAAAATTCTTTCCCCAGGATGAACATCTTGCGGCAGTTTATTATAGTTAATCGAAAAACGTTCGGAATTACCGATGATTTTATCTACGACAATTGTTACAGTAGAGCCTGTTTTTAAATCTACTCCATTATTTTCCATTTCATCCGTCCTTATTTTAGGACCTTGTAAATCTGCTAAAATGGCAACATTTAAATTCATTTCCTCATTCAACTCGCGAATGATTTTCACAACTTTCTCATGATTTTCATACCCACCATGAGAAAAATTTAATCGGCAAACATTTAAGCCTTCATTAAACATTCCACGTAAGGTTTCTTTGTCGCTCGAAGCAGGACCTAATGTTGCTACTATTTTTGTTTTCTTCATATTTTTAACGTTAGTTTACTAACTTTACTTTTATCTAAATACTAAATTTTCTGTTGATTCCAAGGCTAAAGGATCTAGAGAAAAAACAGCTAAAACACTTGTGACTTTTTTTAGTTTTTGAGTCAACTCTTCTAAACTTTCGGAATCAATACCATATATAAATAGGAAATAATCAATTATTGGTTTTTCTGGAATTAAATATTTTCCTAGGTTTTTATTTTTAATGAGGAAATACTCTAAAAAATTTTCTTCATCATTAAATTCATAGAGCGAATGATTGGAAATGACAAGCCCTTTTTTAGTTACCACAAAGAAATCTTCATGTGATTTAGAAAAAGCTAATTTTAAATTTTCATTTAATGCCCATACCAATCGATAATCATTGTGATGAGAACATAAACCAATCATCTCATATTCATTGTCTTGCTCTAAAGAAAGTATATGTTTTTTTTGTTTACTCATCTAAAAGTTAATCTATGCGAATTTAGTGTTTTTTTACACGAAATTTTCTTTTTTGAAACAAATAACGTAAATATAATTTTAACTTAATTCTACCAGAAATTTTAGAGCAAAATTCCTAAACACACATAGTTAGAAAAACAGACATTAACATATTTAATATTTCTATGAAAAATATCCTTTAGATACGAATCAAGTTCTAAATTAATTATTATCTTTACAACCATTAATAATACAAAAAGCAAAGAGATGAGTATTTTCGGTATCGTAATGTTTCTTTTAATCGCAGGAATGGCATTCTGGATGTTGTTGTTTTTACTAGGATTTGTAGTTCCATATTGGATTACATTAGGAGTATTTGAAAAATTACGTCCGAAAAGAGTTTTTGATTACGAAGAAGAAGAAAACTAATATAGTTTTTTAAATAATAAATTTAAAAGTTATCCAGATTTGGGTAACTTTTTTTTGTTTTATTTCCAACTTAATATTTTTAAATTTTTATTGTTTTCAGAATTGTAGCGTAATTGACATGAACGAATAATTTTTTCTATAGATTCCCATTTCGAAGTCTTATTAGGGGAAACAGCAATTATTTCTCTGGCTGGAATTTCTTTATTGATGGAAGATATTATGCGTTTAGAATTTGTTGCATCCATGTTTAACAATCGCTCTACTTCTCTAGGAATAAGGGTATATCCTCCATTTTCATTCACCATTCGAATTAATAATTCCAAATTTCCACCTTCGTAATTCCAACTCTCTTTTGTTTCGTTTTGAATTCCACAAAAATGAACCATTTGAGTTCGGAGGCAATTCCCTTTACTCAAAAGCCAAGGATGATTTTCAGCTAACTCATCTGTTGTTATTTCTAACCCCTTGTAACTTGGTATATATGCTTTAATTTCTTCCCGAAATAAAGGAATGGTACGTAAATGATTCTCAGTAACTGGACCAGCTAATATTCCTAAATCTAGTTCTTTTTTTTCTAAGGCTATTAATAAATCTTCTGTCTTGAGCTCTTGAATAATTACTTGCGCATTGGGCAGTAAATCTTTCCAAATTTTAAATAAATCGGAAACTAAAAAACTTGCAATTGTAGGAATAATTCCAAGTCTTATTTTTTCAATAAAAGAACCTTTCATCGTTTGTGTTAAAACTTCGATTTTTGAAATATCATTTGTAATTTCTCGAATAATTGGAATTAATTCAGCTCCAAAATTTGTTAATGCAAGTGGATTGGTGGAACGATCAAAAATTAAATACCCTAAATCTTCTTCAGCTTTCTTTATTTGCATAGACAAAGTTGGCTGAGTGACAAAACAAAGCTCACTCGCGCGTTGAAAATGACGAGTATCGTTAAGTGTCAGTATATAATTCATTTGTTGAATTGTAATCATAGATAAAATCAATTGAAATATAAATATAATCAATAAAAACAATAAACATACAATGAGGATATTTGTAATATAAAATTAAAACGATGGAAGCAAAAGATTTTTCTGTAATTTATTCTTTTAAAATAAAGCAAGAATTTCGAAAAGAATTTATTCAGTCCTGGAATGAGATTACAGCATTGATCTATCAAAATGAAGGAAGTTTAGGGTCAAGATTGCAAATGATTGATGAAACAACATTTTTAGGTTATGCTTTATGGCCATCAAAAGCAATATTTATAAAAGCATCAAAAATCGAAAATAAAGAAATAGCAAAATTAAAAGCAAAGCAATCAGAATATGTAGAAGAAATTAATAAACGGTTCGAATCTTCTATTATTTCAGACTTAATTAAAAATAAAACGTACACTTATGGAGACAAGTTATAAAATAAAGTTGAATAAACTGTTGGCAAGTTATCAAATACATTATCAAAATTTAAGATCTTTACATTGGAATATTAAAGGCCAAAATTTTTTCGAATTACATTTAAAATATGAGGAATTATATACCCGAACGCAGATAATAATTGATGATTTAGCCGAAAGACTTTTAGTTTTACAAATCACACCATTTTCAACTTTTTCAGATTATTTAAAACAAAGTTTAATTTCTGAGAATTTGATTATTTCTGAAAGTGAAAAGGGAATGAAATATGTTTTAGAAGCTCAAAATCAGTTATTAAGTCAAGAAAGAGAAATTCTAAAATTGGCAGCTGATTCTGATGATGAAGGAACAATGTCATTGATTAGCGATTTAATCAGAGAAAAAGAAAAAACAAATTGGATGTTTAATGCTTGGCTTAATAATTAATTAATGCTTTATCATTAAATTTGGGGAAGTAAATTAAATAATCATACATAAACAAAATAAAAAATGGGAGTTCTAGTAGGAAAAAAAGCACCGTCATTTAAAGCGGCCGCAGTGGTAAACGGAGGAGAAATCGTTAAAGATTTTTCATTAGATCAATTTGTAGGGAAAAATCCAGTTGTATTATTCTTTTATCCAAAAGATTTTACATTTGTTTGTCCTTCTGAATTACACGCATTTCAAGCAAAATTAGCTGAATTCGAAGCAAGAGGGACAAAAGTTGTTGCAGCTTCTACTGATACGGAAGAGTCACACTGGGGATGGTTACAAGTACCAAAAAATAAAGGTGGTATTCAAGGTGTAACGTATCCAATCATTGCTGATACAGATAAAACAATTTCTGAAGCTTATGGGGTATTAGCAGGTGAATACGAATATGATATGGAAGGTAAATTAACTGCAAATGGTCCAATGATTGCTTACAGAGGTTTATTCTTAATCGACAAAAATGGAGTTGTTATGCACCAATTGGTAAACAATTTTCCATTAGGAAGAAATGTAGAAGAAGCATTAAGAATGGTGGATGCATTACAATTTTTTGAAGAAAATGGAGAAGTTTGTCCTGCAAACTGGACAAAAGGTGATGCAGGAATGACGGCAAGTTTTGATGGAGTCGCTGATTATTTAGCAACGCATTAATAAAGTTTGAATTAAAGGGGCTATCATTGAGATGCCCCCTTTTCATTTTCATTGAATTCTTTTAACACTTGTACCATCTGAATAAATATCGAATACAATTCCAGAATACGATTCATTTACTTCTTGACCTAATGTATTTACAGTCATAATAACCTCGCTTGTATTCGTTTTAATTTCAATTGAAATAATCGTTGATAATTTTTCTTCACCATTAAAATCGGTTTGTTTTAATCTGTAATAATAAATCCCACTTGTTGCATCGTGATCTATTATTGAGTATTTCAAGGTATAATTGGAATTTCCGCTTCCATCAACGATTTGTAAATCTCGAAAGTTTATACCATCTGAACTTTTTTCGACCGTGAAATAATCATTATTGATTTCGTTGGCTGTTTTCCAGCTAATTTTTGCATTTTTTTGATAAAGTTTTACATCAAAATTTAAGATTTCTACGGGTAAAGCAACGGCACCATTACCAGCTGCCCCAAACATACTGAAAGTTGTTAATCCTGTCCATGTCAAAACATTTGTTCCAGTATTTACTGAACCCGTTCCTTCAGCAGAATTATAATTTGTAAAAGAACTATTTGATGGTTTTACGACCGTAGATCCTGTAATTTTGAAAGGCATAAAATTTGTTTCAGAACTAACAACATCTGTTTGAATATAGGTATATGAAATGTTGTAATTGGGTGTTGTCATACCAGAGGATGTAACATCCCAACTTCGATTTAAATATTCTGTAATTGATGCAGACATTCCTGTTGGTGGAGCAGCTTTTGTATATACTGTTAAATAAGCACTTGATAAGCCACCATTTGAGTTTAATGTCCAAGTTAGTGGAGTGTAATTTGATAAATCTCCAATAGGATAAGTGTAACCAACATTATTATTGATAAAATATTTTAGTTTTCCAATTGTTCCAGCATTATCATAAGCAACAAAATAACTATCGGCATCTGCTCCTGTAATAGTTCCGTCGGTTGTTGCTGTACCAATAGTTAAGGTATAACCTTGAAGAGAGAAATTAGTTGCTCCTGCTGCAAAAGTAAAATTATTTTTTACCGTTGTGCTTAATCCGATTGCTCCTCCACTTGTATTATTTAAAGTTAAATTATAAAAATTAGGATCAGTACTGCTGTTTATTGTTTGACTTGCTGAGCCATCAAGAGTTACGGTACTTGTAGAACATGTGAAAGTTCCTAAACTAGTGATAGTTGTACCGCTTAAATATAAATTTCCAGCTCCTGTAAAGGTAATTGTTCCTCCTGTTGCATTAAAAGTACTGTTAGCATCGATTGTACCTGTTGAAATTGTAGTGGTTCCAGCTATTGTAGCCGTACTTGAGATAGTTAATGTAGAAGTTGATAATGTTAAAACTCCTGTAGCTGTAAGATCTAAAACACCGATACTTACAGAATATCCATTCGTAATTAC
>JACOTM010000054.1 GCA_016178305.1 Flavobacteriia bacterium
AACTCAAAAACAAGTAGAAATTGAAATAACACAAGATGAAAATAAATCGATAAGAAAAATGTACTACCGCTAACAGGTGTTTGGCTATATGGCGGAAACGTACATATTGCTTACCGCCACATCGCCAAGCACCAAAACGTTAGTTGCAATTGCTCGGGGCGACAACCTTCGTGTCTGGACGAAGTCGATAAGATTTAAAATCTCACTTCGCTCTAAATTAAACGGTGGACACTTACCGTATTTGAAATTAAATTTTAACATAAATAATAAATAAAATGGAAAACAAAACTTTTAAACCAGGAGACATTGTAGAATTAAAAAGCGGTTCTCCAAAGATGACAGTTGTTAAAACAATAATCATAGGAGAACCTAATTATATAGACTGTTCGTGGTTCAACGGAACTATCCTAGAAACAAGTAGGTTTCACAAAGACAGTTTAAACATGGCTATTGACTCTAGACCTATAAATTAGTACGCCAAAAAACCTTATAGAAATCTCTTTAGAGAAACCTGTTGAACTAAAATTAAGGGCTTTAATATCTTTTGTAATCATAAAATTAATTTTAAACACACGACCTCTTAAACTGTGTATGCTGTGTGCTCGCAAAAGCAACTAACAGCATCTATGTGACAACGGGCGAGATCGACTGTGTTTGTTAGCCCGCTGACACATAGTTGCAAAACGTTGGGCGCAAAATTTGAAATTCACGCTTCGTGTCTGGGGACATCGAGAAAGTTTAAAATTCCACCTTCGTTAACAATTTCAAAAGGACTAAAAAAACTTTATTTATATATTTTACCATTAAATGGTAAAATATATAAATAAAGTTTTAATTTTGTCTTAAATTAAAATTTATACAATATGTTAATAGAATTTAAATTTAGAAATTTCTCATCTTTTAAGGATGAAACTAGTTTTCTAATGACAAGAGTAAATTCTTTTAAAGAACATTTGGAAACTAATGTTATTAAAACTGATAAAGATTTTGATCTTCTAAAATCTGCAGCGATATATGGTGCAAATGGAAGTGGAAAAACTAATTTTATTAGAGCAATATCTACAATGAGTAATGTTATTTCTAATTCTTTTAGTGATTCACTGAAAAAAGATGATGAAAAAAATATTCAAAATTATTCTTTTAAACTTAATTCTGAAACAGAAAAGACAGCGACAATGTTTGAAGTTTCTTTTCTTATAAAAACGGTAATTTATCGTTATGGCTTTGAGATTTTGAACAACGAAATAAAAAAAGAATGGTTATATCGAAAACTTGAAAGAGAAGTTTGTCTATTTAAAAGAAATAATGACAAATTTGAAATAAATCAAGAATCATTTGCTGAAGGAGAAAAATACAAAGACGATGTAAACTCGAACGTTCTACTAATAAGTCATTTAGCTCAAAACAATCAATTAAATGCAAGAATTATTTTTAATTGGTTTTCTAATGTAAATGTTATTAGTGGTTTATACGATTTGAACTATAATAAATTTACCGCAAATCTTTTATTGTCGGATCCAACATTCAAAAAGTGGGCTTCCATAGCACTAAAATATTTAGAAATTACAAATATTGAAGCTGGTGAAAAAGAAGGAGAAATTATCACTTATCACAATAAATATGATGAAAATAATTTATTAATTGATTCTGTTGCTTTTAATTCAAAAATTGAATCAGATGGTACAAAAAAACTTATTCATATTTTAGGACCAATTTATGATACTTTAAGATTAGGAAGAATTTTATTTATTGATGAATTTGACTCTAAACTACATCCAAATCTTTCAAAAAAATTAGTGGAATTTTTTCATAAATTCAATAAAAATGGGGCTCAATTAATTTTTTCAGCTCATGATTCTAACCTT
Source organism: Flavobacteriia bacterium (assembly GCA_016178305.1). Classification (GTDB taxonomy): domain Bacteria; phylum Bacteroidota; class Bacteroidia; order Flavobacteriales_D; family Crocinitomicaceae; genus CAIUKX01. Next base: position 1,866 of record JACOTM010000054.1, read on the forward strand.
CTAGATAAAGATTTATTTAGAAGAGATCAAATTTGGTTCGTTGAAAAAGACCAATTTGGTGCTTCTTCACTATATTCATTATCTGAATTTGATGCCAAAACTGTAAGAAATACTTCTGCTTTCGATAAAAAATATTTAGCAAATGAATTTGGCGCTGCTGATGCAATTGCATTAAATGACAATTTAATGAATTTATTGTATGAGTAAAAGAGAAAAAAGAGACCCTGCATATTTAAGAGAGCAAGGAAAAAGAGAGGCGCAAGGTTTAAAACAAAGAAAAATAACTTTCTCCTTGTCGAAACATATTCCAAATCAAGGACAAACAATTGAAGATTGGGATCAATCAGGATTATTATCATCGTTATATAATCGTCTCAAATTTGTTGGGCAATTTACTCCCGTTGAAGTAAGACAACAAAAACACATTAAAGAATATACAAAAGTTGACTTTCCTCCTAATTCTAAATTTAAAAAACCAGCCCATATTATTGATGTAACTTGGGCTGTAATGCATATTACACCTAACAGTAAAGAAGTAGTTGTCGGGTACATAGAAGAAGATGTTTTCTATCTGATTTTTCTAGATAAAAACCATGAATTTTGGCCAAGCACTTTGAAAAACACTTAAACCAAAGTAGGTTACACAACAAAAATTCAGCGCCCAACAGCAGTTACCCTATAGGCGGAAACGTATACTTCCCAGACCGCCCATCGGGTAGCTGCAAAACGTTAGCTGTAATGGTGAGTCGACATAAACACTTAAAGTAACTATGGACAAAAATTTAGAAACATTAAAGAAAAATAATCCTTCAATTGAAATAGTAGAGGAGACCGACCACATCAACATTTCAAAATTGTGGGACGACTCCACATTTATGTGCAGACTGGAAAAGACCACTAACTTTTCACCGTTAGCAACCGTGACTTTTCCTCCAGAACTTTCGGCAATTTTTCATAAAGATACATCGACATTAGAGGTGATTTTTTCACCCATATTAAAGGACGACACAATAAAGGAGAGAGAATTCGATTTTTACTACAAAGGAGTTGAGTTTAAAGCAACTTTTGGGGAGCCAACAGAATTATTCAAAACAATTTCAATTGGTTTTAGGGAAACGGACAACAGTTCGGATACAGATTACAGGAATTTAAGAAAGTTCAGAGATTACTATAAACAAGAAACCTTACCTAAATACATACAAAAGTATTTTGAGAATAGAGAACCGATTAATTTTTTCATTAAAGGTGATTTTGATAAAGCCGCAAGCAACTTTGTAGCAATTGCAAAACACCTCAATTTTTATATGAACTACTACGATAGGGAAACTCCAACCCTAGTAATATTTGAGCAAGAGCAAGACAAAAAAACATATAAAACTCCTTGCATTACAACTAAAGACGGCTTTCCTAAAGTTATAAACTTCACAACCTTTGACCCTGTTTTAATAGACCTTTTCCAAGTTGCAAGACGGTCAGCAAATGTTCGACTTAAATTCATTTTTTATTTTCAAGTATTAGAATATTGTGCATACTATCATTTAAATGACGACCTAAAGAAGCGATTAACCAACATTATTAAGCGACCTGATTTACTTAATAACACGAACGATTACAGTAAACTACTTATCGAAGAATTTAAGGACTACTTCAGACAAAACGATGATAGCATCAAACTCGAAAAACTATTAGCTGACTTTTGCTCTTGGGACGACATCAAACACGAAATTGAATGTAACAAAGAGTATTTTGCAACAGACTTGGTTTTTGATGGAGGACTTAAAATACCTGCACTCATAAGCGAAAAAGAAACATTTGAAACAGAGCCAAAAGGTTTAGTGAAAACTGCAAAATCAAACATAGAGAAAATTAGAAATGTCCTTGTTCATTTACGTGAAAGTAGAGAAAATAAAGTCATCTTACCGACACCGAAAAACAATAACTTATTGATACCTTACTTACATTTAATACAACGAATTGCTGAGAAAATTGCGATACAACACGAGTAAAACCACTACAGCTAACACGGGTTTTGCGTCAGGCGGGGTGACGTGCAAACCTGGGACTGAGTGCATCTAATAAACTTTAGAGACAAACTGAAACTATGTGCTCCGAAACCCGCCCGAACGCAAAGCCCGAAACCGTTATAAGAAACCGCTTGAAATTCACGCTTCGGGTCTGGGGGACATCGGAAAGATTTAAAATTTCACTTCGAATTAAATTAACGGAGGACAAAAACATAACTTTTAATTTATATAATTCAATGTTCAAAAACCTATTTTACTTCATTTTAATTTTCATTATTTCCATTTCTTGTAAAGAAAAGAGCGGAAATAAGTATTATTACAATAATGGACAAATTATAAAAGATACAAACCAAATTGTATTATTAGAATTAGAATTGAAGAAAATATTTCCTAAAAACATAAAATATCAGCATTTTAATATAAAAACGACTCTTTCGAAAAAATACGATTTAGACTTTCAGAAAATTTCAGATTCTTATAAAAAATATGTATTCGATACTCTTATTAAAACTTATCCTCACTTTTCAAATTATCTAGATTCTCTAAATAAATTAAATAGAGTAAGTCAAAATGCAATAATTGTGTTAAATAATAAATCTGGTCAAATTGAGAACCTTGCATTTAATAATTCAAATAAGGATGCTATTTATACAAATAGAATCGAAAACAAAGCTATTAAACCATACGGCTATATTTTAACTTTTGAAAAGAGTAAGAATCTAAATGATACTTATAGTGAATCAATCCTTTCAAAAGTAGATAAACAATATAGAAGTCAAAATAATTATACTGTTGCCCAATCTTTTTCAATAATTCCTGGAGGTAGTATCATGCTAAAGCCATATTGTTTTTATCCAAAATCTGATTGGGAAAATTTGAAAAAACGCCTAGATATTAATCTTGATTTAAAACATTTTAGAACAGGCATAATTCAAAGTATTTCAATATCGACAAGTTTATATGATTTATCAAAAACAATTTCAATAATACAGAATAATGGAAACAAATTGACACCACTATTAATTAAGTCAATTACAACAGATAAAAACAAAATAATTTATAAAGTTAAAAAACAAAAAAACAAAAAAGCTATAAATAAATCAACAGTAATAAAGATGAAAAACCTCTTCGATTACTATATGAAATCAGGAATCGGAAGAGCACAAATAATAAAAAATGGGATTATTGAAGATGGTTTTTCATATTGTGGAAGTCAAGATGATTATTTAAATTGGTGTATCTATTCAAATGAAAATTATACAATTGGTTTAATCGAATTTAACAGTTTGAGAACTAATGAATTCAACGAGAATATAACTAGAAAAGAACAAATAAAAGTAAGCTATATGCTCAAAGAAATTTTAAAGTCGTTAAATTGTAATAAAATCGAAGGAGAAATTTACAAACAAATTAAAAAACAGGAAATTAAAGACAAAACTCTAGTAAAAGAATTAGGACTTTAAAGTTAAATACTTTGTAGGTTACACCCGAAAGCGGCATCTTATAACAGGTGTTAGGCGACAACGGGCGAAAAGTACTGTACCTGTTAGCCCGCTGTCGCCTAGCACCAAAACGTTATATGCAAGCCTTAACAAGAATTCTGCTTCGAAGACAATTCATCTGAAAACTGGAAAGTTTCGCTTCTAAAAAAATTACGGGAGATATGGACAGATCGAAGAAAAACGGACAAATTTTCACTTCACAACAATTCGCGACGACAACAAAAAATGGTTGTTTAAGACAAAGAAATGGTTGACAAGAAGT
>JACOTM010000055.1 GCA_016178305.1 Flavobacteriia bacterium
AATTGTATTTCTAAGTTATCGGATTGTTTTTCGTCTAGCATTTCTTTTTTGTATTTATGTAATAAATGAAAGTATAATTTAAAGTAAAATAGGATTTAATTTTTTTTCGTAAAGATTGTTTAAAGAATGTGGCATTTGAATTTCTCCAACTTTGATAAAATCTTGCTTTTCATAATAGTTACACAACCAGTTGTTTGCAGCATTACAATCGAGGCGTAATAAGTTGATTTGATCGGAAATCACTTCTCTTTCAATCATTTTTATGACTTTGTTTCCTATATTCAAACCTGAAAATTTTTTCTTGATTACCAAAGAATGAATATATCTTGCCTCTACATTTTGTTTACCCCAATACAATTCGTCTGTGAAGGATAAACGAAACATTCCAATTACTTCAAATGTTTCATTTTGAATGATGTAGAATTCGTCTTTGGAATATCCTTCTTCAATCCATAGTTTATTTTCTTTACTGGGATTTTGCCAAAACTGCCATTGATTTATTTTTTTGGATGCTAAATTTTGAGAGGCATGTTTTAATAGTTCAAAAATTAAATCGATATCAAATAAAGACGCTTTTTGGAATTGAATTTTCATACACTTGTTTTTATCAAAAGTAAAAAAAGTTCATGGTATTTTAATAAATGGTCAAAGAATCCTTAAATACTGTTCTTTATTGTGTCGATTTGTTAATAAATTGATAAATAATTGAAATGTCTTTTATTTTGAATTAATTTTAGAATTACATTAATTAGAGTCAGTTTTGAGTTTATTTTTTTGATTTTTTATTTCATCGAAAAATAAGTCAGATCAAATTTAAAATTTAAAGCAGATTCTTAATAATGGCACAATAATTGAAATCTGTAATTTTGAAAAATTGAAAAGTTATGAAAACAAGATTTTTACAAATAAATTTTATCTTTTGTTTTTTAAGTTTAAATGTTACTTATGCACAAGATGAATTATTCATACGAGAATATGAACCAATCTCCAAAGAAATTAATAATTGGGATGAAGTAAGAGGTGCTTGGCTGGCAAACAGTATTGTTGCAATGGCTTTTGATAAACCAGTTGCTACTCGGAACTTTCCAGAGGCATTTACACCTTATGAATTAATGACAATGATGCCTAGTGTGGAAAAAGAAAAAATTACAGCCTTGGTAAATGAGCGAAGAAACAATCCTAATAATGCTTCAAATATTCAACTTTGGACTTTTATAGCGGAATTTTTTTCAAGATCTACATGTCAATCATCAAATGGTCGATCTCATGGAGATCCTCATTTTTCTTCCTTTGATGGGAATTCTTTTTCGTTACAATCAGTTGGAGAATTTACATTAGCAAAATCTAAAACAGGGTATGTGAACATTCAAGCGAGACAATCTGCAAGTGGAGAAGATTTTTCATTAAATTCAGCTGTCGCAATGAATGTTGGTGGAGATCGATTGTGTGTGTATGCAAATGAAAAACCAGATTCTGATATTTCAACTCCTTTACGTTTAAATGGCCAACCTATTCGTGTTGTTTCCTCTACTTATTTTTTACCACATGGAGGAACGATAAGAAGTAAAGGAAATGAATATGTTGTTACTTGGCCGACAGGAGAAAAAGTATCTCTTCAAATGAATTTAACCCGGTTGAGTACGATTAATATTTCAACATTTATTTTTCCATGTGTAATGGGTGGATATGAGGGATTATTGGGGAATGCAAATGGTACGCCTAAGGATGATTTAAATGTAAATGGAAGAAATAATCAGGGAGATTTATATGCTTCGATGTCCAAATTTGGAACAGTTTTCGATAATGGACAGATGAATGATGCTAATAACAGAGCAGAAAAAGATTATTTAGATCGATTAACAAAAGAATTTGGAAATAGTTGGAGAATAACTGATTTTACAACTTTATTCGATTATGCTCCAGGTCATAATACGGCTTCTTATACAGATTACTTGTTTCCTCAAGTACACAGAACAATTGGAGATTTAAGTCAAAATCAAAGAACAAAAGCTCAAAAAAAATGTGAAGCCGAAGGTATTTCAGGAGCAGATTTAAGAGGATGTATTTATGATAATGCTTATTTAGAAATTCCGCCAACTCCTAGACCTACTGTAGATGATCCAACTACTGGAGTTGTGTTACATAAATTACCAAAAGAGGAAATGAAACCTATTGTTGTGCCTGTTACAACTCCGAATAATAATACTTCAATAGCTCCTCCTACACAGGTACTAAATTCTGATAATTCAAAAGATGGTGGAAATACCTCAAAGCCAGCAACTCAAACAATCTCGAATGATAAACCTGTTGTTATTGGGGAAAGCAAAGAAAATATTCCAGCTCCAAAACCTACTTATGAGACTAAGCCGGTAGAAGCTCCTAAAACAAACCCAACAATATTTAAAGGTAATACTAATTCAATTCCTGTAAATAAACCTTTACCTGTTGAAAAGCCCGCTCCTGTTGAAAAGCCTGCTCCAGTTTTAAAACCGAGCGGTACAACTCCAGCACCAGCTTCAACTCCGATAATTTTGAAAAAAGGAGGATAGTTCGAGAAAATGTATTTGGAAAGAGGTTGTCAATGTTAAGATAGCCTTTTTTTTTGTATTTACTATTCGATTTTTTTTGCTTTTGAAATTTTTATTTCTTCACATTCACATATTGTTATATCCGAATTTGTTTCAATACATTCTTTAATATCATTTATTTCTTCTTGTGATAATTCTTCACGTGACTTGATTTTATAGACCATATTGGCAGTGTTTGATGCCAGAATAAGCGTATATTTTAATAGTTTATTTTTAGAAATAGTTAATAAACTTTCTGTTTTTTTATATCTAAAATCATCAATGTGTAATTTGAAAAGCGTGTACTTAGTCTTTAAGTAGATTAATCCTAAAGTATCTGTATATAAATTGATTACCGTGTCTTTGTTTGATAATTGTATTTCAAGATTTTGAATGGTACAGTTTTCTGAATCGTAAAATTTAAGTATTAAATTTGTCTCGTCAATTAATATTAATGTGTCAACTATTAATTGATTGTTTGCTTTTTCAAAATAAGGATAAACTTCATAAGAATATCGAAGTTTAGAACGTTGTCCAAAACATATTGAAGGAAATAAAAAAATGATAATATATTTATACATAATACAAACCTCTCTATTACTTACATTTTTTTAAACGAAAGGTTACAATTTTGTTTAAAATTTCTCAAAGGCGCCCAATCCAAACAATGCAAAATCATATTTGGAAGGATCAAAACTGTTGAATTCTCTGAGGTGTGCCATGATTTCTTCTAAGGTCTTCCCATCATTTTGTTTTCTAGTAATTAATTCTAATTTTCGACCAACATTTGCCGTATGTACATCAAGTGGAATTGAAAGTTCGCTCATAGCAATTGTATTCCAAATACCAAAATCAACCCCTTTGTCATCTTTTCGACACATCCATCTTAGGAACATGTTCAGTCGTTTAGCTGCTGAATTTCCTGCTGGATTCGAGATGTGTTTTTCAGAACGCTGTTCATGAAACGTTTCTAAGAATTCTTTTCTAAATTGTATAATTCTTCCTTGAGATCCGAAGATAGTAGAGTGGGGTGAAAAAGCTTTCTCAAGTCCGCCTTTTTGGTAAATATTTTTTAAACTCCGAAAGAAAAAATCAAGATCAAAAGTATTAAACGTACGATGAACGAAATGTAAATCTTTTGCAGAAGAATCGCTATAATTTTGGATAAATTCAAATGGAGAATTTTCCATGATTTCAATCAGCTTTTCTCCATTTTTGATAATACTTGTACGATTTCCCCAAGCTATCGTAGCAACTAAAAAAGCAATAATTTCAATATCTTCTTTTTTTGAAAAGCGATGTGGCAACTGAATTGGATCTGTTTGAATAAAATCAGTTTCTATCCGCCATATTGGCAAGTGTTTCATTATGAGTAACAATAACGAACGTTTGATTAAATTCTTGACGTAAGTCAAAAAATAATTGGTGTAATTCTTTCGAATTTTGAGTGTCTAAATTGCCAGAAGGTTCATCCGCAAAAATAATTTTTGGATTGTTTATTAGTGAACGAGCAACGGCAACTCTCTGTTGTTCACCACCTGAAAGTTGACTTGGTTTATGTTCAGCTCTTTCAGCTAATCCTAAAATACTTAATATTTTAATTGCTTCTTTTTTTGCATCAACCATGTTTGCACCTTTGATTAATGCCGGTAAACATACATTTTCAATAGCGGTAAATTCAGGTAATAATTGATGAAATTGGAATATAAATCCAATATTTGAATTTCTAAATTCTGAAAGTTTTTTTGCAGAAAGCAAAAAAGGTTCCGTTCCATCAATTGAGAAAAAACCTTTATCTGGGCGGTCTAATGTACCTAAAATTTGAAGTAATGTAGTTTTACCAGCACCTGAAGAACCTACAATAGAAACGATTTCTCCTTTTGAAATTTCTAAGTCGATTCCTTTCAAAATTTGAAGAGAATCATACGATTTTGTCAATCCTTTTGATGAAAGCATTATTTTTTCATTTTTAATGAATGCCCCATTTTGTCTCTTTTTGTCTCTAAATAACTAACATTATGAATGTTACTATCGATTTCAAGCGCTACATTTTCAACGATTTCTAAACCGTAACCGATTAAACCAGTTCTTTTGGTAGGATTATTCGACATTAAGCGAATTTTTGAAATGCCTAAATCACGAATAATTTGAGCTCCAATTCCATAATCTCGTTCATCCATTTTGAAACCTAATTTTAAATTAGCTTCAACGGTATCATAACCTTCTTCTTGAAGTTTATAAGCTTTTAATTTATTTACAAGACCAATTCCACGACCTTCTTGATTCATATAGACAATAACGCCTCTACCTTCTTTTTCAATGATTTCCATTGCTTTATGAAGTTGAGGACCGCAATCACATCTACAAGATCCAAAAATATCACCTGTCATACAAGATGAATGAACACGTACTAAAATAGGCTCTTCTTTTTTCCATTCACCTTTCACTAACGCTAAATGTTCTTGACCAGAATTTTTTTCTTTGTAAGCATATAAATTAAAATCACCCCAAACAGTTGGCATTTTTACATCTACCAATTTATCGATAAGTGATTCATTTTTAATTCTATATTCAATTAAATCTTCAATCGTAATAATCTTTAAATCGAATTTTTTAGCGATTTCAACTAATTCAGGTAAACGTGCCATTGTTCCGTCTTCATTCAAGATTTCAACAATTACACCAGCAGGTTCAAATCCTGACATTCTCGCTAAATCTACAGCTGCCTCAGTATGACCAGCACGACGTAAAACACCACCTTTTTTGGCTCTTAATGGGAAAATATGACCTGGTTTTCCTAATTCGGAAGGATGAATTTTAGGATCGATTAAAGCTTGAATTGTTTTCGAACGATCGCTTGCTGAAATGCCAGTTGAACAGCCATGTCCGTTTAAATCGACAGAAACCGTAAAAGCCGTTTCATAAACAGCAGAATTTGACTTAACCATCAATTCCAAACCTAATTCGTCGCAACGTTCTTCAGGAAGTGGTGCGCAAATTAAACCACGACCATGAGTCGCCATAAAGTTTACGATTTCAGGTGTTACATTTCTAGCTGCAGTTAAAAAATCACCTTCGTTTTCACGATCTTCATCGTCAACTACAATGATTACTTTACCATTTTTTATTTCTTCGATTGCTTCTTCAATCGTATTTAATTTAAATTCCATCGCTCTATAAGAATATAAACAAAGTTAATTCAAAAAAATGGGTTTAGATATGTTTTTTAAATTTATTTCCCCTTGTTGGTATGCGATTAATCGCATACCAACAAGGGGAAATAAAAACATCTATTAAAGAATATTCACTTCTCTTTCCAAGATGATTCCAAATTTATCTTCAACATCTTTAATAATTGCTGTTGATAAATTGTAAATTTCAGATCCAGTTGCACCGTTATAGTTAACTAAAACTAATGCTTGTAGTTTATGAACCCCATAATGACCCAATGTTTTTCCTTTATACCCACATTGTTCAATTAACCAACCTGCAGCAATTTTTTTCCCTTTATTTTCAGCCGGATAGTTCGGTATAGTGGGGAATTCAATAATTAATTTATCAAAAAGTTCTTTAGAAATTACAGGGTTTTTAAAGAAACTACCAGCATTTCCAATCTCTTTGGGATTTGGTAATTTACTAGACCGTATATTGATTACGGCCTGACTCACATCTTTAATCGAAGGAGTTGAAATATTCATTTCTTTTAATTCACTTTCAATCGCACCGTAAGATGTATTTACTTTTGGAGCTGAAAGAGAAAGTTTATAAGAAACCGATATGATGACATATTGACCTTTGTATTTTCTTTTAAAAACACTTTCGCGGTATCCAAATTCACATTCTTCTTTCGAAAAAGTATGAATTTCTCCTGTTGGGATATGATACGCTTCAACCGATTCGAAAACATCTTTGATTTCAACACCATAAGCACCGATATTTTGCATTGGACTCGCACCAACACTTCCAGGAATTAAAGAAAGATTTTCAACACCTGAAAAATTATTTTCGATACATTTTAGAACGAATTCATGCCAAACTTCGCCAGCGCCAGCTTTTACAATGACAGAATCCCCATCGTTTTTTGTAACCTCAAAACCTTTGATTTCATTAATCAATGTCAAACCATCAAAGTTTTTGGTTAGAAGAATATTACTTCCACCTCCCAAAATGAGTAACTCTTTTTCTTTATTTGAAGTTAGAATTTGGTTCAATTCTTCAACAGACGAAAAACGTCCGAAATATCGCGTACTCGCTTCAATTCCAAACGTATTAAAAGGCTTTAAACTGATGTTTTCTTGTATCATGATTCAAAGTTAGTATTTTTAATAATTGTACAATCGTTATCATTTAAAAGTTAAAAGTTAAAAGTTAAAAGTTAAAAAGCTATTAGCTACCAATTATCAAGTCTCAACTTTCAATTATCAATTATTATTATTTATTTTTACGTTTATGCAATTTCGAAAAATAGATTTAGACACAATTAACGCTTTTAATAAAGGTACTTTGATGGAAACATTGGGTATTCAATGCGTTGAAATAGGAGAGGATTATATCGTTTCTACGATGCCTGTAAATTCTACGACACATCAACCAATGGGCTTGTTGCATGGTGGAGCTAGTGCGGCTTTGATTGAAAGTATTGGCTCGATGGGTTCAACTTTATTGATTGATTTATCAAAAGAAGCACCTGTAGGATTAGAGATTAATGCAAATCATATTGGTGGTATAAAAAGTGGTTTGGTAAGAGGTGTTGGAAAAATTGTTCATGCAGGGAAAAAAACACATGTTTGGCAAGTAGATATTTTCGATGATGCAACAAATAAGTTGATTTGTACGGGACGATTAACCGTAATGATTATTGAAAGAAAATAATGGCTGAAATTCTGAAATATCGTTTTCCAGATAAAGAAATCGTTGAACAAACAGGTTTTTTTAGAGAAATTGATTCTTCAAAAGAATTAAAAGGATTCATTATTTCAACATTTTTAAAAGATCGCTATTTTCAGTTCGCACCATTAGAAAATGGTAAAGGCGAGTTTTATTTTGATATTGAAAAACCTTATATCGTTAGTAAATCAGAATATTTGGCTGAAGCTTCTTCTTTTTTAGATTCATTTGAACGTTTAGGCATCAAAAAAGCGGTTTTTTCACGCGTTAAAATAGAAGAATTTGACCATCGTAAAACGGAAGATTTATTTCGTAAATTGTGTGAAATGTATCCGAAAGCGTTTGTTTATCTAATTTCAAGTGAATTATTTGGAACATGGATAGGAGCAACGCCTGAGATTTTGTTATTGGCTATTTCAGGGACTGGTTTTACAATCTCTCTAGCAGGAACACAGCCAATAATTGATGGAAAACCTTGGATAGAAAAAGAAATCATTGAACAGTCTTTGGTAACTGATTTTTTAGAGTCACAATTGCATTCTAAAGGAATTAAGCACATCGAAAAAAATGGACCTTATGATATTGAAGCTGGACCTGTAAAACATTTACGTACTGATTTTAGCTTTGATTTGGAGAATTTAAGTCCGATCGAAATAGCTAAACATATTCATCCGACTCCAGCGGTGAGTGGTTTACCACAAAAAGCAGCGATTGATTTAATTAATTTCAGGGAACCGCATGAACGTCAGTTGTATACAGGAATGATTGGAACGATTTCCGAAGAAAAATCTTCTTTGTATGTTAATTTACGTTGTTGTCAAATCCAAAAAGGACAAGTTTTTCTGTATTTAGGTGGTGGTTTTACTCCAGATTCAAATCCTGAAGCAGAGTGGGAGGAGACTGAGAATAAGGCGAAGACGTTGTTGAGGGCGATTGCGGAAGTGAGTAATTAATTAATTTTGTTAGATGAATTTGTTTAAATCATATAAGGCCTTGCCTAATGTTCAATCTGAAAAAATAGATAAATGCAATATTGAATTATTTCAGAAACATCAGGATTTAATAGAAGTTCGTTTATTGAATTATGAAAGTGGTAACACAAAATCATTTTCCTGGAATGAAGTTCGTGAAAATGCAAGAAAGGCTAATACTAAAACAATATAATAACAGGCTCTTTTTGGAGCGAATCAAGCTCAATTAACGAAAGGGAAAATAGTAAGAATATGAAATTAGAAAAACCGATTCCAAGTAAATCACAAAGGAGAAATAACGTATTAGGTTTAGAAGTTTTATTCGTATTTGTAGGAGGTGTAATTTTACCTTTTGTATACTCTAATGTTGTAAGTTTTTTTTTTCTTTTTTTTCTTTTTCTGCATCAATATTTTGATAATTGTCTTTAAGTTGACTTTGAAAGAAGTTCTTTTACCATATTCAATTGAAATTAGAAAAAATGACATTGAAATAAAATATGCTACGTTAAAAGAAACTAATTCAATTGAAGAAAATGTTTTTAGTATTACTCCCTATCTAAATCGGGTTGTTAACTCAAGCACCAATATCGAAGATATTTATTTAAGCCTAGATTTTCAAAATAAATCTTTCGAATTTAAAAGACTTGCAGGTTGGAAACATAGTGAGCAGAAAATGATTTACGAATTAATTTGTAAAAGGCAGTCTCATGAATATACCGATGACGATTTACATTGGTTAATGTGGATGGATAAAATGATTGAAATTTTTGAGAGTTAGAATTTAATAATCTCAGTAAAATTAAACTATAATGCAAAAACATAACATACTTCTTCTTCATGGTGCAATCGGTTCAAAATCGCAACTAAGTGAATTTGCAAATCTATTGTCGAATGAGTTTAAAGTTTTTACTTTAGATTTTGACGGTCATGGAGCAAATTCTTCTGAAGAACCATTTTCAATCCATTTATTTAAATCGAATGTTTTAAATTTTATTAAATCAAATAAACTTGATTCAGTTTCAATTTTTGGATATAGTATGGGGGGATATGTTGCTTTGCAGTTAGCAGCTGAATATCCGGAGTTAGTTGAAAGTATTTTCACTTATGGAACGAAATTCGACTGGAATGAAGAAGCTTCAGTGAAAGAATCATCAAAATTAAATCCTGAAATTATTGAGGAAAGATTTCCTGATTTTGCTAATGGATTAAAATCATTACATGGTGAATTGAATTGGAAAAATGTGTTGCATAAGACAGCTGCAATGATGATTCAAATGGGGAAAGCTGAAGAAAATCATATTGACTTTTCTAATATTGAATGTCCGTGCCTTTTATCTTGGGGTACAAATGATAAAATGGTAACAAAAACAGAAACGTTAGCAACTGTAAGTAAAATTAATAAATCTATTTTTTTTGAATTTGAAAATCAACCGCATCCAATAGAACAATTAGATTGCAGTATAATTTCTGAATCCATATCGAGTTACTTTTTAAATTAGAAAGTAGTCATTAGAATTAACTTATTTTAAGGAATTTCATTCTCCTTTCTCAATTATTTCAATAAATTTGTAAATAATGAAATCGAGTAATAAAAAAGGAGTTCAAATATTAGTGGAACAATGTATTTCACATGGAATGAAAAATTTAGTTTTTTCGCCAGGTTCTCGAAATGCACCTTTTATCATTGCTTTTGATGAACATCCTGATACAAAATGTGTTGTCATTCATGATGAAAGAAGTGCTGCTTTTTTTGCTATGGGAATGGCGCAACAATTAAATGAACCAGTAGGAATTGTTTGTACTTCAGGATCAGCAGTTTTAAATTATTACCCAGCCATTGCGGAAGCTTATTATCAATGTATTCCATTGGTTGCTATAACTGCAGACCGTCCATCTGAATGGGTTGATCAAGGCGATGGTCAAACGATTGTGCAAGACAATGTATTTCAAAATCATATTCGTTATTCAAAGACATTTTCAGAGGTTGTAAATACAGAAGATGATGTTTGGTATTTAGAACGAGAAATTTCTACTGCTTTCAATATTGGTAATGGAAATTGGAAAGGTCCAATTCATTTAAATATGAGTTTTAGAGAGCCTTTGTATGATTCAGAAGAAATTCAAAATCAGAAAAGGAAAAAGATTAAAACGGTCAATTCAGATTTTCAGATTTCATTAAATGACAGTGTAGAACTCATTAATATTTGGGAAGATTCTCCAAAGAAAATGATTATTTGTGGGCAAATGCCTGAGAATAAAGCATTGTTGAAACAATTGAAACAGCTTTCTGAAGATACATCAGTTGCGATATTAGTTGAGAATTCTTCAAACTTAGTTGATCAAAACTTTGTTCATTGCATCGATCGTACATTAAATTCAATTAAAGAGGAAGAATTAGAAGCTTTTGCTCCGGATTTATTAATCACAATTGGTGGAGCTGTTGTTTCGAAAAGAATTAAAGCGTATTTAAGGAAGTACATGCCGAAGCATCATTATAAGATTGGATTCGATTTTCCTTACATGGATACGTATCAAAGTTTGACGCATACTTACGAGTGCGAGCCGCATATTTTTATGTGGACGTTAAATCAATTGAACAATGAAAAAAACGTTTCCATGTTTGGTTCAAAATGGAAGCAAAAAGACTACTTGGTTCAAGCTAAATTACCTGAATTTTATTCAGATTTAGTTTATTCGGATTTGAAAGTCTTTGAAGTTGTATTGGATTATTTGCCTGAAATGTCACATTTACACATGGCGAATAGCTCTGTTGTTAGATACTGTCAATTATTCGATCCTATTCCAAGTATTCGTTATTGGACAAATCGAGGAACAAGTGGGATTGATGGTAGTTCGAGTACTGCTTGCGGAGCTGCGTATGTTACGAAAGATGAATTGAATGTATTAATCACAGGAGATGTTTCATTTTTCTATGATAGCAATGCTTTTTGGAATCAACATTTGACTTCCAACCTTCGAATTATCATGATTAATAATTCAGGAGGAGGGATTTTTAAAATTATTCCTGGTCCGGCTTCATCGAATCAATTAGATCATTATTTTGTTGCGGAACATAACTATTCAGCAGAATACATTTGTAAAGCATTTGGAATCGAATATATGAAAGCAAATTCAATTGAAGACATCGAAGAACAAATGGAAGAATTTTATCAAATAAATGAAGATGGAAGACCTGTTTTAATGGAAATATTTACGCCATCAGATATTAATCATCTACTTTTGCAAGATTATTTTGCAGAACTTAATTAAAAATTAAACATTCAAAATTCAAAATTCAAAATTAATTATCATGGATTTGTCAATATTGCTAACAACCACAGGTTTATTTTATCTTTTTGTATTATCTCTTTTGGAAATAGTTTTAGGAATTGATAATATTATTTTTATTTCAATAATTACAGATAAGTTACCAATTAAAAAGCAACGTATCGCTAGAAATGTTGGGTTGTCTATGGCTTTGGTGGTAAGGCTTTTCTTGTTAAGTATCGCTGCAATGATTATGGCGATGACAGATCCATTTTTTCCAGATACCAAAATTGAATTTTTAAAAGAATTTTCAGGTCAAAGTTTAGTGTTGTTAATCGGAGGATTATTTTTGATTTACAAAAGTACACACGAGATGCACAGTACAGTGAAAGGTCATAATGTAGATGGTGCGTCAAAAAAAGAAAAATTATCGGCTGTGATTATGCAAATTGTTATGGTGGATATCGTTTTTAGTTTTGATTCGATTATAACTGCGATTGGAATGACGAATGGTATTTCTCAAGAAACAGGAGGGAATCCAATGATTATTATTTATATGTCAGTTATTATCTCAATGATAATTATGTTGATCTTTGTGAAACAAATAAGTTCATTTATTAACAATAGACCAACGATAAAAATGATTGCCTTGGCGTTTTTAGTGACCATTGGAGTTGTGTTATTAGCAGAAGCATTTGGTCAAGAAGTACCTAAAGGATATATTTATTTTGCAATGGTTTATGCATTGATAGTTGAATTCATCAATATCAAAATGCGTAAAAATAAAGGTGAAAAGGAAATTTAATTAATGACAAAAGAAGAAGCATATTTATTTTTTTCTTTCACTGATGAGGATGAATTAGAGGAAGTGTATGAACAGCAACTATTTGATTATAAGCAGTTTTTTATTTCAAAAAATCCTATTCGAAAAGTTTTTAGGGCGAAAGTTCAGAAAATGAAAAAAATGCATGAAGCTTATTTGCTTTTGGAAGGGGAGGAAGCTAATGAAGGTGATTTTGAAAAGATTTCATTTTCATTTGAAAGTAAAACGATAGAAGACACTTTTAATCACGCACATTTTGTCCGCAATCAATTCAAACAGAAAATTCAATTTGCAAAATCAGCACGTGAATTAGAGTTTATTATTTCAAATTATATTGAATTTCAAACGAAATATCTTCAAAGTTGGATTGAAATCGACTTAGAAAATGACGAGACTGTTCTTGTTTCAAAAGAGCCAGATGTGATGGGATTATTGAAAGCAATTCGTTCTTGTAAAGAAATCGGTATTAGAACCTTTGTTGATTTGAAGGAAAAAGCAGAAGAAAAAAATGAAAACATTTTCTTGAAAATGCTATTGATGGAAGCTAAACGATTATCTTTGTTGCGAAAAATGGAATTAAATGAATGATGATTACGACAAATTAAGAGCGCAATTAGAATTGTTGGAATGGCCAGGTGTGTATTTATTTAAATTTATAATTCCAAATACATCTGAAAATTTAGCAAAAGCTACAGCATTATTTAACGAGTCTTCAGAAATAACTTTACATGAATCAAAAACTGGAAAATTTGTCAGTGTAGGTGCAAAAGAATTAATGTTAGATGTTGAGTCGATAATAAATGTTTACAAAGAAGCTTCACAAATTAATGGATTAATAGCGTTATGATAGTATTAATGGGATATTCGATTACGAAAGTTCTTTTAGGAATTTTATATGTTTCAATCGTATTGTTGATTTTAACGATAGTTTACAAAAAGATTTTGGTAAAATTGAAAAAAGGGCAGGCAGATCCTCAAGATTTTTGCATTTTATATAGCTTAGAGAAAAATCCGGTACAAGGAGAAATTGAATTTTATTTCACGACCAAAACTACTAGAAATATCACTTTGCAATTATTACAGGCAGACATGACTATTTTTAAAAATCTTTTCGAAAAAGAAGTAAAAGAAGGAGGTCAAATTGTTCGCTTTGATTCGACAACGATAGCAAATGGAGATTATTTCTTCCAATTGGTAACAGAGAATCAAAAAACAATGAAAAAATTTACAGTATTGAATTAGTTAGGATGTCAATTTGACAGCGATAAAATTATTGGCAAAATAATTGACAAAACAAGATTTAGGATTATCTTTACCATCCCGATAAGTGGGAAAACAAGAAAATTAAATAAGATATATTATGGCAGTAGAAATTACAGACGCAAACTTTGAAGAGTTAGTATTGAAATCAGATAAACCAGTAGTTGTTGATTTTTGGGCAGAATGGTGTGGTCCATGTAGAATGGTTGGTCCGGTAATCGATGAATTATATACTGAATATGAAGGGAAAGCAATCGTAGGTAAAGTAAATGTTGATGAAAATCCAGGGGTATCTGCTCAGTTTGGAGTTCGTAACATTCCGACAATTTTGTTTATAAAAAATGGACAAGTTGCTGATAAATCAGTAGGAGCTGTTCCTAAAGCTCAATTAGCTGCAAAGTTAGACGCAATTTTATAAGGAATTAATTTAGTTTACAGAAGGGTTTCGATTTTTTGAAACCCTTTTTTTGTATAAACCCTTTTAATAAAGATGAAATTCTACGGCAATTAACAAGCGATTAAGACGAAAAAATACATCTTTGGTAGTTATTGAATAAATGCGATTTTAGCTATAGGTTGAAAGGTGGTTATTTTATTTGAGTACAAATGAAAAGGGATTCTGTATAAATACAATATTAAGCGTAATTTCTTTTTCTTTTTACTACTTTTGTAAACAAAATAAAATAGACATGGATTCTTGGATGAAACGATTGAAATATTACGGTATTGGATTTGGAATGGGATTGATATTTGTTGTCTTTTTTTTTCAAAACAGAGGGTGTTCTTGGTTGCCAGATAATCGTGTTAAGAATTCAATTTTAGACCGGGTTTTAGTATTGCCTGAAAAAGATGAGGTAAAAATGAAGTCTTTAGGATTGACAGAAAAAGACTTGACTTTAGTATTAAATGATGGTAAAGTTGTTTTTGATAAAAGTGTAAAAAATAGAAATCCTAAAGTATATTTAGTAGAAAAAGAATTTGAAGGAAAAGGAAAAATAAAATTCTTTTATACCTTACCTGAAGAAAGTTTTATTTCTGAAATTCATTTACATGAAAAAAATGCTTTTGCAATCAAAAACACTAAAAAAGGAACAGGGAAATTAATTTCTTTTCCAAAAGATGATGATTTAGTTTTTCCTGATTCAGCAGCAAATGTTACCTGCCAACAATCTGTTTTAAAATTAATTAACCCAAGAGATGTTTTGAAGTTATATCAAAAAACAGGTGTGATTGATTTTGAAAAATCACATTTAAATGCTCGACCAAAAGCGGAACATTATTTGTGTTTTACCGATAAACAAGGTCGAAAAATTGGTTCAAATGTAATTTGGTACAAGAATAAATTAAACATTACGAGCTTTGTTTTACCATTTAAATCGATCTGTAAATGATTTCTTCAACCAACGTTGTTAATAAATCAATCGTATAGATATATATTCGAACAAGAGTTTTTTTAATTTTGATGTATGGAGTTTTCGGCACAACAAATAGCAGGTATTTTAAACGGTGAAATAATCGGTAATCCAGATGTTTCTGTAAGCGGTTTATCTAAAATAGAAGAAGGAAAAGAGGGAACATTATCATTTTTAGCGAATTCTAAATATGAAGAACATATCTATTCAACAGGTGCTTCTATTTGTATTGTAAATAATTCATTTGTACCATTGAAATCTTTACCAACATCTTTAACATTGGTAAAAGTAGAGAATGCCTATGCTTGTTTTGCTAAGTTGTTGGAGTTTTACGATCAGATGCGTAAAAAACAACCACGCATTGAATCTCCATCTTTTATTTCAACTTTAGCTTCAGTAGGAGAAGATTTATATTTAGGAGCCTTTGGTTACATCGGAGACGGTGCTCAAATTGGTAATAATGTCGTGATTTATCCACATGTTTATATCGGAGAAAATGTAAAAATAGGAGATAATACGGTTTTACATCCAGGTGCAGTTGTTTATGCCGATTGTGTTATTGGAAACAATTGTGTCATTCATGCAGGAGTGAAAATTGGTTCGGATGGATTTGGTTTTGCTCCCGATGAAAATATGGAGTATAAAAAAGTCCCTCAAATTGGTAATGTTATTATTGAAGATAATGTTGAAATTGGATCAAATTCTACAATAGATAGAGCAACTTTAGGTTCGACAATTATACGTAAAGGGGTGAAATTGGATAATTTAGTTCAAATCGCTCACAATGTTGAAATCGGTAAAAATACGGTGATGGCTGCTCAAGTGGGAGTTGCAGGGTCTGCCAAAATTGGAGAAAGAGTTCAAGTGGGAGGGCAAGCAGGTATAAGTGGACATCTTCATATTGCAGATGGAACTCAAATTGTCGCTCAATCAGGGATACCATCTACTGTAAAAAAAGCACAAGTATTAATGGGATCTCCAGGGATTCCGTTAGAAGATTATAAAAAATCTTATTTTGGATTTAGGAAATTACCTTTTATTTTGACTAAACTTCAAGAATTAGAACAGAAAATTAAAGATTTAACGAATAAATAAAACATGGCTGAAAAGCAACGTACACTAAAAGAAGCAATCGTTTTTCATGGAATCGGACTTCACACTGGGGAAAAAGTAAAATTAGAAATTTGTCCTGCTCCTGAAAATCATGGATATAAATTTCAACGTGTTGATTTAGAAGGTCAACCGATAATTAAAGCTGATGCGGATTTAGTTGTAGCGACGGATAGAGGGACTACTTTAGAACAAAATGGAGCTAGAGTTTATACAACTGAGCATGTTTTAGCAGCGCTTTACGGAATGCAGGTAGATAATGCTTTAATTAAAGTTGATGCTCCTGAAATTCCAATTATGGATGGAAGCTCTTTGTTGTTTGTGAATGCAATCGAAGCAGTTGGTTACGAAGAGCAAAATGCCGAAAGAGAGTATTATGAATTAACAGAAAATATTCCGTGGGAAGATTTAGAAAAAGGAATTGAGTTTTTAGCTGTTCCGTATCCTGAATATCGAATTACAGTAATGGTTGATTATAATTCGCCAGTTTTGGGAACACAACATGCACATATCTACAAATTAGATGAATTTAAAGATAATATAGCAAAATGTAGAACGTTTGTTTTCTTAAGAGAATTAGAATTTTTAGCGAATAATAATTTAATTAAAGGAGGAGATTTAGATAATGCGATTGTTTTAGTTGATCGTACAGATGTTTCTCAAGAAGAATTGAATCGTTTGGCAAAATTATTAGGAAAGGAAGAATTGAAGATTTCTTTAGATGGGATTGGTGTTTTAAATAGTACGAAGCTTCAATTTGAAAATGAACCAGCGCGACATAAATTATTAGATATTGTAGGGGATTTAGCTTTAATAGGAAAGCCAATTAAAGCGCATATTTTAGGTGCTCGTCCAGGGCATTCTGGAAATGTTCGTTTTGCTAAAGTCTTGAAAGAACATTTTAAGCAAAAAGAAAAAGCTGGAAAAAAATTCGATTTAGAAGCAGATCCTCTTTATAGCATTACGGATATTGAAAAGATGTTGCCGCACCGTTATCCTTTTTTATTAGTTGATAAAGTAATGGAAATTAAAGAAGAATCCATTATAGGTGTAAAAAATATCACGATGAATGAGCCTCAGTTTACAGGACATTTTCCTGGAAATCCTGTTTTCCCAGGAGTTCTTCAGATAGAAGCAATGGCACAAGTAGGAGGAATTTTTGCTTTAAGTAAAGTGGAAGATCCTCATTTATATTCAACTTATTTTATGAAAATTGATAATGTGAAATTCAAGCAAAAAATTATTCCAGGAGATACCATTGTGTTTGAATTGAATTTATTATCTCCCATCAGAAGAGGGTTAGTAAATATGGGCGGTAAAGCTTACGTGAAAGGAAAAATAGTAATGGAAGCTGAAATGCTTGCTCAAGTTGTGAAAGATAAAGTTTAATATGGTAAGTAATTTTGCGAGTATTTCTCCTCAATCAACATTAGGAGAGAATGTAGAAATAGGACCTTTTACAACGATTCATGATGACGTGATAATTGGATCGGGAACTAAAATTCATTCAAATGTATCTATTTATCCAGGTACTAGAATCGGAGAAAATTGCGAGATTTTCCCAGGTGCTGTTATCGGAGTGATCCCTCAAGATTTAAAATTTGATGGGGAATATACCACAGTCGAAATAGGAAATAATACAACGATTCGAGAATGTGTAACTATTCATAGAGGAACTAAAGATAAATTAGCAACTCGTATTGGAAATAATTGTCTTTTAATGACTTATGTGCATGTTGCGCATGACTGTCAAATCGGTAATAATGTAATATTAGCTAGTTATGTTGGTTTGTCTGGACATGTTCTAATCGATGATTTTGCTATTTTAGAAGGTACGGTGGTTGCCCAACAATTTGTTCATGTAGGAGCACATTGTTTTATCGGAGGAGCCTCATTGATTCGGAAAGATATTCCACCTTTTATTAAAGCAGCACGAGAACCATTGACTTTTGCAGGTGTTAATTCAGTTGGTATTCGTAGAAGAGGATTTACAGATGAACAAGTAAGGGAAATCGAAGATATTTATAGAATTATTTATGTTCAAAATAATAATATATCCAAGGGAATTGCAGCTGTAAAAGAGACTATTGTTGATTCTGACATACGAAAAATGATTTTAGGATTCATAGAAACATCGGATAAAGGAGTTATCAGAGGCTTGAATTAATTAAAAATTGCTAATATATTTGGAAAAAACTTGCAAACATGCTTTCAAAAAAGACCAAATATGCAATCCATGCATTAACGTATTTAGCTCAAAAGGATGCTTCGAATCCAACTTTAATTGTTGAGATAGCAAAAGAAGCTAATATCCCGAGGAAATTCTTGGAAACTATCTTGCTTGATTTGAAAAAAAGTGGAATGGTAGGCTCAAGAATGGGAAAAGGAGGGGGATATTTTATTCGAGTAAATCCTTCTGAAATGAAACTTTCGTTAATCATACGGTTATTTAACGGACCGATTGCAATGTTGCCTTGCGCAAGTTTGAACTACTATGAAAAATGTGAGGAATGTACAGACGAAGTTACTTGTGGTTTGAGACATGTAATGGCGGAGGTTCGAGACGAAACATTGAAAATTTTAGAAAATAAATCAATTCAAGATATATTAGATAACGAAGGTATTTTAAATAAATTTGTTCCATAAATCTGAATGATAAATATAAAAAAACTCCCATTTCATCTGATTTGGGAGTTTTTGTTTTAAAAAGCCATAAAATCGCAATAGAATCTTTACTTTTGTTCAAAATTTAAGATAGTGTTTCATAGAGCAGAAGTTGTAGAATTAAAAATCACAGATTATTCATTTGGTGGTAGAGGTATTGCAAAAATCCCAACAGATGAGGGTTTTTATATTGTTTTTGTAGATAATTCATTTCCTGGACAAACGGTAAGGGCTAGAATTGAAAAGAAGAAAAAGAAATACGCTGAAGCCAAATTAATTGATATTATTGAAAGATCTGATTTGGAAACTTCAAAACCTTTTCAAGAAATTTCCGGGGGACCATATATTTTTGTCCCTGTAGAAATTCAAGAAAAAGTTAAAAAGGAAACAACACTCGAAGTATTTAAGCGATTAGCAAATATTAAAGATGTTGAAGATGTTTTTGATGAATTTATTTCATCTCCGGAACATTATTTTTATAGAAATAAAATGGAATATAGTTTTTCCTCCATTGAACATATTCCTGAAACAGGCGAGGAAAAAGATGATGCTTTTGCTTTAGGTTTTAAAAGAAGAGGAACATGGTGGAAAGTAGAAAACCTTAATAAACCAAGTGGATTATTTGATGAACAATGGGAGACGATTTTAATTGAAATTACTAATTATTTAAAAGCAACCGATTTACCAGCTTGGCATCCACCTCAAAAAACAGGTTTTTTCAGACATATTGTGGTGCGAAAATCTTTTTATCAAGATCAGTTATTATTGAATTTAGTAACATCATCTGAAGGAATAGATCAATTTGACTCCAAAGCTTTTTCTGATTTTTTATTTGCTAAATTGGGAAACCGTTTAGCGGGATTTCAGCATACAATCAATGACAATGTAGCGGATAGAGCTAAAATTGAAAATGGGACATCCAACCTATTATATGGAGAAAATAAAGTAATTGAAAAATTGCTTGGACTTTCATTTGAAATTAGTATGGAAAGCTTTTTTCAAACGAATCCTAAATGTGCAGAATTACTTTACACCAAAGCGTTGGATTATGTTTTTGAATCTAATATCGAGGATAATGAAGTGATAATGGATTTATTTTGTGGAACAGGTACAATTGGACAAATTTTGACAACACGTAAAAGTGATGTTAAAATCATTGGTGTTGATATTGTTGAAGAAGCGATTCAAGATGCACGTGAAAATGCGAAAAGAAATGGGATTCATTCCATAGATTTTTATGCCGCAGATGTCGGTAAATTTTTAAAAGAATACCCCGATTATCAAGGGAAAATTAAAACTTTAATACTAGATCCTCCAAGAGCTGGAATTGCACCGAAAACATTACAAAAAGTAATTGATTTAGGCGCAAATAACATCGTTTATATTTCTTGTAATCCATCAACACAAGCACGAGACACAGAAACGCTGATGAAAGCAGGATACCGCTTGGATAAATTATCATTTGTTGATCAATTTCCTCATACGGGACATATTGAATCAATTGCGAAGTTTGTTAAAAAGTAAAAAATGAGCGTTAGAGTTGAATGTGTTGAAAATTAGTTGTTTTTTTATTCAGCGACTGTTTTAAAAGCAAGGTTAGATTTATTTTGTTCGAAATATTCTAGTAATATATTCTTTAAGCTGGAATTATTTTTCATTCTTTCAAAAAGATCTTTTTTTTACATCTTCTAAGTACTTATCTAGAGTAATAATCTTTGATTTATATTTTTGATAAGCTTCTTTTTTTTTATCTATTTTTGAATTATCTTTTTCTAAATCATTAAAGATTCCTTCATAGCAAAATGCTTCGAGTAATCTAAAATCTTTAACCCAATTCATTTTATTCAAACCATTTATACCAACACAAATATGTGATTGAATAGTAGTGTCTGAAAAGACAGAATCACAATAGAAAAATTTACTAGCATCTTCTATTAATCCTCTAATAGTAAAAGTGATAAGGGGGCAAGTTTATTTTTAATTGCCTTAACTGTAGTTTTAAAGTACAATTTTTTTACATTCCATTAAAGTGTATATTGGATTAACTCAGAACAATGTGCTAATCGAGCAATTGCTAAGTTGCATTAGTTGAGCTTTGTCGTGTAGTTGAGCTTTGTCGAAACTAATGCATACAATAAGCTTGAACTTCGTGAAATGTTGTGTGTAATTCCTCCATTTTTTTTCGAATATGTTCCTCTTTTTCATTTTTTTCAACCATGGCATGAATTTCTTTACTCAAAATCAACATTTTTTCTAAAGCTAACTTTGTTTTTTCATGTTTTAGTGAGGTTGGAATGGTTGATTTTTTGAGAATTAAAGCTTTTAAATATAATTCACCACTTAATTCTCGAATGGGTCCAAAATTATTCTCTTCTAAAGGGTGGCAAGTTTCGATGATAATTTTATAGAAATCTTTCAATTCCTTCCAATTATCTTTTTCAATTTTTTCTAATAATGGATTTGATAACGCATTCATGTATTTTAAAGAAACAGTTTCCCAATCGATTAAATTCCAAATAGCGCCTAAGTAATCCGTGCGTTTATTTTGATATTTCAAATAATAGGCATGTTCCCAAACATCAATACCAATCAATGGAATACCTCGAACACTAGCAACATCCATAATTGGATTGTCTTGATTTGCTGTTGATGTAACGGCTAATTTTTTATCTGGCGTTAATATTAACCAAGCCCAACCAGACCCAAATCGAGTAGAAGCAGCTTGATTCATTAATTTTTTTAAAGAATCTATATTTTTGAAATTAGTTTCAATAGCTTTAAATAATTCGAGAGATGGTTTGGTGTCTTTTTTAGGAGTTAAAATTTCCCAAAATAAAGAATGATTGTAATGCCCACCAGCATTATTACGAACAGCGTCAGGAATTAAAGTTGCATTTAATAACAGTTCTTCAAGGGGTAAAGATTCTAATTTTGTTCCTGCAATTGCTTTATTTAAATTGTTTACATAAGCTTGATGGTGCTTTGTATGGTGAATGATCATTGTTGTTGAATCTATTGAAGGTTCTAATGCCGCATAAGTGTATTTTAATTGGGGAAGTGTATATGGACTTTGAGAAAAGCTTAAATAGTTCGCTAATAGAACGAAAAGGAATAATATTTTTTTCATGATTTTATAGTTTTAATTTTTGAAATTGCTTCAGTAATTAATTTTTGAAATTTAGCAGGTTTAGAGTCTATATTACATGTAAGATAAAGCTTTATAACGTAATTGTCAACAACAAACAGAAAACAATAAGCTCTCATACCTACCATATTCATCATTTTGTTAATTTGTTCACTGGCATCGAACACATAAAAATTATTAGCTCCTTCGAATTTTATGCCATGGTGTTTGTGCTTAATTCCATTTTCAGAATTGAGTTTCAAATAGTCTTTATGAAATTGTATTGCTTCATTGTTTGATTCAAACTTTAAGCGAACGTCGTAGAATTGAGAAATAAATTTTAAAGAATCATCTTTGTCATTCCAAACTTTTCTCCAATTGATTGTAGAAACTAAAGTCATTGGGTGAATGATGTTTGGATCTACAAACAAATTAGTAGAAATAGGTTTCTGACTTTCTAATATTCGCACCAACTCTTTTTCTTGATCGGTATTTTGAGCAAGCATATTGAAAAGTTGAAATAGAGATACAAATAATATAATTATCGATTTTTTCATCATACTTTAAAGCTTATGTAAATATAATGAATTAGTTTTTAAAATACCAGAACAAATAAATTTAACCCAATTTCAGGTATCAATTTCCTTCCTCCTCCGAACAAGTTCTTCCTTTATGTGAATGCTCAATAAAACTGGCGTTCAATTGTTTGATCTCTTCAAGAAGTTCTGCAGATGGTTTTGAGTACATTAGTGTATTTAAATCTGGTTGTCCAGCATCTACCCAAGCGGTGTACCAAACAGAACCTATTGTTAAAATTGCTTGTTTCATACGTCGTTCAACCATACCGTTTAACATTTGATGATATGCTTGAGAAAATTCAAAGGAATAAACTTGAGAGGTTACAGCTCCTTTTGTTTCAAAGCTGTATTTTTGATCATCTGGAAATTCTAATGTTAGTTTTTTTTCAAATCCAAAGACTGAATCGAGTGCCAAATGTGACTGTTTGATAGTTTTCCATGTATAATCTAATAAATTAGCAATGTAATCACTTTTTCCTACAAAATAATCATAGTTATTAGCGTTTAAGTCAACTAATCGACTTTCCCATAAGCCATGAATTCCTTTTTGATTGGTTAATTGGCCATTATAATTTTCAGTAGTATGCAGAGGAACATGAGCATCTGCAATGTAATGTCCTATTTCAGCAGAATATTTTAAAATTAAATCAACATTTTTTACTTCAAATGCTTTTTGTAGTTTTATTTTCATGAGTTGAATGTGCCATGGTACAATTCCATAAGCTTGAAGGGTGTCTTCAGAAAACTTTTCAATTGCTTTGAACCAATTTTGAGGAACATTTTCAAATGGATTTACGCCATTTTTACTATAATGATCGATATCGATATAATGACATTGTGCTTCGCCTTCAACAGCATATCTTCTTTTGTCTGGATCAACAGCATGTTCCGTAATAAATTCAATATGTTCTTTGTAAAATCCAAACATTTCAGGAGGTAAAGTGAAGACAGCCATTCGATTAATTTTTTGATGACCATTAAATCCCCATTTTTTATAATTTTCAGAAAAATCTAGATTAAACGAGATAATTAATGGAATTGAAAAGATGAAGATGATAACTATTTTGTTCATTTGTGTTTAGTTGAAACGTTGTTGTTCGTTTAAATTGTTTTGTTATTTTAGTAAACAAATATAAAAATAAATAAAATGAATAATCAAAAAATTTATGGTGTATTAAAAACACAAGTAGAAATTGATAAAGGCGAATTTACTTCTTCTAAAAGTCAAATGTCTCATTATAATTTAATCGCAAAAAATGAAGATGGTAGTGAATATCAAGTGAATATTGATATTCAATCGAATCCTCAAACACCAAATGTACACATGTATTATGTTGAAAATTATCAAAATGCAATTGTAAATCAGTTTGAAGGAATTTCAAATGGATATACTGAGTTGCCTCCACAACCAGATACATTGGCATTGGATTATATACGTGAAAATCTTTTTGATATTACAGAATTGTCCCAATCTCAAGCATTATCAGCGGATCAAATTAGTACAGTTTTAGATACTTATTTAGAAAGTCATGAATATGTAATTGTATTTGGAACAAAATATGCAGACGAAAGTGCTCCTGCAAATCATTATGGTGCTTCAAGATATAGAGCTAATAATTCGTTACCTTCTCAAGGTGTAGATTGTGTTCATTTTTCCAAGAGCAATGTTTTCAAACTGATTCAAGTGGAAACTGCACGGTGCCAAATTCGATGGAAATGGCGTGATTTTTAAAGGAAAGGATATCTAAAATAAAATGGCTTTGAAAGTATTGAAGCCATTTTATTTATTATACAGAAAAAGTATGTTTAATATTGTTATTATTTTTTGGATATCCTTCTTTTTAATATTTTGAAAAAAGTTATTTTAAAATTCTAAATTCACTAATTTTCCATCTTTCAAAATTGGAATAACATTTGTTTGATTGGGGGTTAAACAATATTTAATATCTTCATTTAAATTTAGATTTTTTAATCTTCTTCTGTGTGAACTAGACTTTAGATAACCTAAATAATTGTCTTTAGCAGATAAATAAAGATATTTAGAAGCGATAGAAGAGTCTTCTTCTGATGTGAAATTTCCCGTATTGATTAAAAAATCACAGATTGCACCTGCACAAATTGTATCTTCTAAATTGAATTTATCTTGCCACCCAGAACATAAACATAAGATATTTTTATCTTGTTTAGAAAGCCAATTGTTTAAATAATCTAAATTTAAAAAT
Organism: Flavobacteriia bacterium; assembly: GCA_016178305.1. GTDB lineage: Bacteria > Bacteroidota > Bacteroidia > Flavobacteriales_D > Crocinitomicaceae > CAIUKX01. The sequence goes on from JACOTM010000055.1 coordinate 24,886, forward strand.
GAGCCCACAACGACAATTTCAGCATCTTTGGCTACATCTAATGATTTTGTTCCATTGGTCGTTGAAAGTACAACTTCTTGACCTCTAAAATTTTCATTCATATAGCTGAAAGGAGAATTTCCAAAATCAAAACCTTCAACAATCTGACCTTTTCTTTCTGCACCTGCTAAGTAACCTTTGTCTTTGTATGCTTTTGCTTCTTCAACTGTAGGAACTGGAATAATCGATTTGATTCCATTGTCAAAAGCAGCACAAATTGCGGATGTTGCTCTAAGGACATCAATAACCACAACAATTTCAAATTCATCCTTAAAATAGGCATATTCTCCCGGAGTATAACAAACTTCAACGTGTTTTCTAATATCCATTTATTTAATTTTTTGATTCTTTTTTAAAAATTTTCACATCAGCGACAAAAGTACCAAAAGGTAATAGTGAGGCGATTTGAGCAAGGAATAAGGTTCTCGTATTCCATTTACGATCTTTAGCTACTAAAAAACAAAGAATGACATAAATTAAAAACAAAACACCATGGATCATTCCATTGATATAATTAGGAGAATCGAAATGATAGATTTTTTTTAATGGAACAGTTACTGCAAATGAAAGATATGTAAAGCCTTCTATAATTGCGATAATTCGAAATAATTGTAGTAGAGAAGATTTCATTATACTTTTTCCAATTTAAATTCAGATGTTTTATGAAAAGTAATTTCAGGATAATCTTGCTCCGCCATAGTTAATAAAAAAGGAGTTTCAGACAAGAAAACTAAATTATCATCTTTATCTTTTGCTAAAGAATTAGATTTTGAACGCATAAATTGTTCCATTTGCTCTTTGTTATCAGATGTTATCCAACAAGCTTTAAAATAATTTTTAGGAATAAAGCGACAATTTGCACCATATTCATGCTCTAATCTATATGAAATTACTTCGAATTGAAGTTGACCAACGGTACCAACAATTTTCCTGTTACCAGGTTGTTGTATGAATAATTGAGCGACTCCTTCATCCATTAATTGGCGAATTCCTTTTTCTAACTGTTTCGATTTTAGAGGGTCTAAATTTTCTAATTCTTGGAAAATTTCAGGAGAAAAACTAGGGATTCCTTTAAACATAAAGTTTTCACCTTCATTTAACGTATCACCAATTTTGAATGTACCAGTGTCGTATAAACCAATTACATCACCAGGAAATGCTTCGTCAATAACACTTTTATCTTGTGCCATAAAAGAAGTTGGATTGGGAAATTTTAATTTTTTTTCTAAACGAACATGGTTATAAAAAGTATTCCGTTCAAATTTACCAGAAACAATTCTCAAAAAAGCAATACGATCTCTATGTTTAGGATCTAAATTGGCATGTATTTTAAATACAAATCCTGAAAATTTTTCGTCAGATGGATTAATGAAACGTAAATCAGTATCTCTTCCTCTAGGTGAAGGTGAAATTTCACAAAATGTATCTAATAATTCTTTGACACCAAAATTATTTACTGCTGAACCAAAGAAAACGGGGGCAACGTCTCCTGCTAAATACGCTTCACGGTTAAAAGCATCGTAAACACCTTCAACAATTTCTAATTCTTCTCTTAATTCTGCAGCAGGAGATTCTCCAATAATTTCGTCCAATTCTTTGGAGTAAATATCTGTTATTTCAACGACATCTGTTGAAATTTTTGTTTTATTTGCTTGAAATAAATTCAATCCTTTTTGATAGATGTTGTAAACACCTTTAAAACGGTCTCCCATTCCAATTGGCCATGTCAAAGGACGAACTTTAATATCAAGTGTGTTTTCTAATTCATCTAATAAATCGAACGTATATTTACCTTCTCTATCCATTTTATTGATGAAAATGATTACAGGGGTTTTACGCATTCGACAAACTTCCATCAATTTTTTCGTTTGGTCCTCAACACCATTTGCGCTATCAATCACCAAAATTACACTATCTACAGCAGTTAGTGTTCTAAAAGTGTCTTCAGCGAAATCCTTGTGACCTGGTGTATCCAAGATATTGACTTGTTTTCCAGCATATTCAAAAGCCATCACAGAAGTAGCAACAGAAATTCCTCTTTGTTTTTCAATTTCCATGAAATCCGAAGTGGCTGTTTTTTTGATTTTATTATTTTTTACCGCACCTGCTGTTTGAATTGCACCACCAAAAAGTAATAATTTTTCTGTTAATGTTGTTTTTCCGGCATCCGGGTGAGAAATAATACCAAAAGTTCTTCTTTTTTCAATAGCTTCCGCGTTTTTCATCTGTAATATTCAATCAAATTTGGAAGCAAAGATAAGGAAAAATTAATTAGACGTTTGAATATGTTTTTACAAAGGGTAGCTATCAATAGGTTTGTATAATCCTTTTTTTTCAATGTTTATTAAAAATTGTTGAGGGTCAAATTCATAAGTTAATAAAATATCTTCAGTATATCCAATATGAATATGAGGTAAATAGTGTTTAATTCCATCAAACAATATTTTTTGTTCATTCGCTTTGTCGCATGTAAAAGTTGCTGATTTACCATCTACAGTGTATAGCTGAAATTTATATATTTTAGAAATTGTCAGAACAAAATAGAGTTTTGTTTTTTCTACAATAGGTTTAATCCAGACAATATCTTCAGGTTTGTTTTTGATTTTTTGCGTCCAATATTCATGTCCTTTAGATTGGCCATTATTTCCGCTTATTAAAGACCACCCTCCCCAAAACGCGAATGTAACACCGATTAAAAAAACAGCAGCCATTGGAAGAGTGACGCCAACGATACAAAATGTAATTCCACCAATAAGAAAAATAAAGCTACCTCCTTTTACCGACATTGTAGATAATTCTATCTTTTCTGAGACAATTTGTAAAAAACTTGGTTTAATTTTTTCTTTACGAAAAGGAATTCGTTTAAAAATCTCTTCGATTCGTTCATCAGTTAGATTTTTATCTTTTAACATTGCTTTAACCTCTTGAACTGTTTTTTTACAATAAAATTGTTCGATCGCAAAATGCCAAAAAGGAAACAAGAAAGGATTTGTATTACCATCTAACTCAATCTCTTTTTGTTTTAATTTTAATTCAAACTCTTCTTGTTTTGTCTTCTCGATTTCAGTAATAAAATCTAATTCTATATTTCTTTTTGAAAGTTCATCAATAAGTATTTTTTTGACGTCAGATGAAATAAAATCATACCTCGTTTTTGCAAATTCAATCAATTCATTATCATACATGTTTTGATAAGTTGATTTTATGGTTTTTAAATCAATCATAAGCACATCTATAAATTAAAATAAATTCAAAAAAAAAAACGAGTAGCCAACTTTCGTTTAACATACTCGTTTTCGGGAGGCTAGTGGGGATCGAACCCACGACCTACGGTACCACAAACCGTCGCTCTAACCGACTGAGCTATGAAAATGAATGAGAAAAATATAAAAATAATTTGGTAAATATGTTAAAGAGTCGAAAAAAAATATTAGCTAACAAAAATTAGTTTTTTTTTGTTGAAAAGAATGAAAAAAATCTTTAAATCTATATCTTAAGTCATTTACATTTGTAAAAAAAACATTTGATGTTAAGAATAGGTGTATTAGGGGCTGGTCATATCGGAAAAATTCACATTCAGTTAATTTTGGAATTGAAGGAACAATTTCAGTTAATTGGGTTTTATGATTCCAATAAAGAAAATGCAAAAAAAGTCTCTGAAAAATTTGGAATCAAAAGTTTTAATTCAAAGGAAGAATTAATAGAATTAGTAGATTGCGTGGATATAGCAACTCCTACAATAAATCATTTTGAATCTGCATCCTATGCAATCCGTAAAAGTAAACACGTATTTTTAGAAAAACCAATTACTTATACTCTAGATGAAGCAAAAGTATTGATTAATTTAGCTCTAGAGGCAAATGTGAAAGTTCAAGTAGGACATGTTGAAAGATTTAATCCAGCTTTTATCGCAAGCCTTCCGTTTATACAAAAACCAATGTTTATTGAAGTACATCGTTTGGCTGAATTTAATCCTCGTGGAACAGATGTTTCAGTAGTATTGGATTTAATGATTCATGATTTAGATATTGTTTTGAGTGTTGTAAAATCAGGAGTAAAAAGAGTTTCAGCTTCAGGTGTATCTGTTGTTAGTGAAACACCGGATATTACAAGTGCAAGAATTGAATTTGATAATGGATGTGTTGTAAATTTTACCGCGAGTAGATTTTCAATGAATAACATGCGTAAAATACGTTTTTTTCAAAAGAATTCTTATGTAAGTGTTGATTTTTTAAATCATAAATTAGATATAGTAAAAATGGAAGATATTGAAGGTGAATATGATCCATTTGACGTTGTAATTAATTTAGGGGAAGGTAAAAAGTCTAAGAAGTTATGTTTCGATAAGCCAAACATTGAAAATACGAATGCTATAAAAGAAGAATTTAAAACTTTTTATAAATCCATTTTAGAAGATATTACTCCAATTGTTTCAATAACAGATGGATACAATGCTTTAGATTTGGCACAAAAAATTATTGATAAAATAAATGGTTCTCCAATGCTAATAGCAGACAATATTTAATTTTTTTTCACGTTCTTTGAGGCAGAATTACATTATGAAAAAGTTACTGTCATTATTAGTGGTATTATTTATTCTATCTTCATGTGTGAAAAATAATCCAGATCCTTCTTGGATCGAAATTTCTCAATGGACCTTAGAAGAAAATTCAAACGCAACTCCTGGAATTGCAGGAGAATTAACTCATAATTTTTCAGATGCTTGGGTATATGTTAATGGAGATTTACTAGGTGTTTTTGAACTTCCTGTTAAGCTTCCAGTTTTAAAAGACGGAAGTGTAGAAATTAAAATTTTACCAACGATTAAGGATAATGGAATTTCGGCTACTAAAAAAGCATATCCTTTTGTTGAAACTTATATCATTAATACCACCTTAGAAAAAAATAAAGTAACTAAAATTAATCCAGTAACAAGGTATTATGCTTCTACTCACTTTTGGTTAGAAGATTTTGGTGATCCAGCAATAAAAATTGAAGAAGATCCGAATAATACTGCACACATGGTCATTGACTATACGTCTTCTATATTAAAATGGGGACCAGCGGGTCATATTGCAATGACATCTTCGGACTCTTTATTCTATGCGTTTACAAATGAAGGATTGTATTTGACGAAAGGTCAAGAAGTGTATTTAGAAATTGACTATTATAACACGAATAGTTTAACCACAGGTTTATTGTCAATGAAATCTGATGGAACAACTCAAAATAATATTGATATAAAATTAAATGCTCAAACTGAAACCGCTGTTAAATGGAAAAAAATATACATTTCTTTATTAGAATTAGTTTCACATTCCTCCAATGCTAACCAATTTAAAATTTCGCTACAAGCCTTAATCGATGAAAATATGACTGCAAGTGATATTTATATTGATAATATTAAAATTGTGTATTAGGAATGAAAAAAAACATTTTAACGACAAGTTTTATATTAATAGATTGGCTTGTTTCTATGTTTTCATGGGGAATCTTTTTTTATTTACGAAAAACAGTGATTGAAAAAGAAGTGTTTTCAATCAATAAAACATTTTATTTAGGGGTAATATTTGTTTCAGCAATCTGGCTCTTTATCTACTTGCTTCAAGGGACATATCATGATGTTAGACGTTTATATCGATTAAAAATATTTAGCTTAACTTTCATTAGCTCTTTATTCGGAACAATGATTTTGTTTTTTTTATTGTTACTTGATGATGAAATAGCAAATTATAAAGTGTATTACAAATCGTTATTTTATTTATTTTCAATTCATTTTATCTTTTTATTTCTTCCAAGAATATTTTTTGTGAGTTATATTGTTCGAAAAATTCATCAAAATAAAAGTGGTTTTCGAACTTTATTAATAGGAGGAAGTGAAAAAGCAGTGTCAATTTACAATGAAATTAAGTCTTTACCGAAAGGAATTGGAAACGATTTTATTGGGTTTGTGAATTTAAATGGAATTGATAAACTATTAGAAAATAAACTTCCTTATTTAGGTCATGCCGATAATCTTGAGAAAATTTTACAGGAAAATCAAATAGAAGAAGTAATTATTGCTCTTGAAAGCACGGAACATGAAAGACTTCGTGCATTGATTTCTAGAATTGAAGGTGGAAATGTTAAAATAAAAATTTCTGCCGATATGTATGATATTTTGTCTGGTTCTGTGAAAATGAATAATATTTTTGGTGCTTTGTTATTTGAAGTAAATACTGATGAAATGCCTGTTGGTCAGCAGATTGTGAAGCGAATTTTAGATGTTTTTTTGTCTGCGATTGCCATTGTATTGTTAATTCCTTTTTATACTTTTTTAGCGATTGCAGTAAAATTATCTTCTAAAGGACCTGTATTATTCCGACAAGAAAGAATCGGTATTCATGGGAAACCATTTAGAATTATCAAATTTAGAACAATGTATATTGATGCTGAAAAAACGGGACCTCAACTCTCTTCAATAAATGATCCACGAATTACTAAAATTGGATTATTTATGCGTAAATTAAGGTTTGATGAATTTCCACAATTTTTCAATGTGCTTTTAGGGGATATGTCTTTGGTCGGCCCAAGACCAGAACGCCAGTTTTTTATCGATCAGATTGTGAAAGTTGAGCCTCAATTTTTACAATTAACTAAAGTACGTCCTGGAATTACATCTTGGGGGCAAGTAAAATATGGGTATGCTGAAAATGTTGATCAAATGCTTCAGCGAATGAAGTTTGATTTATTATATTTGAAAAATAGAAATCTTGCGCTTGACTTTAAAATTATGTTATACACGATTTTGATTATTGTAAAAGCAAAAGGAAAATGATTTTAGAAAGCTATTTTATATTCAAAGTGTACATTTTCTTTTCTCCGATAAAACCTTCTAATTGATCGCCAATTTGAATTGGACCAACGCCTGATGGTGTGCCTGTATAAATTAAATCTCCAATTTTTAACGTTACAAATTGAGAAATGTAAGCGATGATTTTATCAAATGAAAAGATTAAATCAGAAGTAGAACCATTTTGGACTGTAGTTCCATTTTGTGTTAACGAAAATGAGATATTTTCTAAATCTAAATCAGCTTTATTGATCCATTTTTTTGAAATGAAGGCACTATTATCGAATGCTTTACCAATTTCCCAAGGTAAACCTTTTGCTTTTGCTTCTCCTTGTAAATCTCTTGCTGTGAAATCAATTCCTAAGCCAATTTCATCGTAATAGGTGTGAGCAAATTTCTCAGAAATATTTTTTCCTAGTTTATTGATTTTAACAACAATTTCACATTCGTAATGCAAATCTTTCGTGAAGTCGGGATAAAAAAAGGGGGAACCGTCTCTTAAAATCGAACTATCTGGTTTCAAGAAAAATACAGGAACACTAGGGAGTTCAGCATTCATTTCTTTTACATGGTCTGCATAATTTCTTCCGATACAAATAACTTTCATAATCTAAAAACAAATAAAATTATCTATTGTAAACTGAGTATTGTAGGCTGAGCGAAGTCGAAGTTTACTTAAACTTCCCTTTCAATAGATTTAACTTTTCTTCAAAACTTAAATTATCTTCAGGTTTTGGCGTCTGTTTATTTTCTTTTTTTGGAATAAATTCTTTTTTGATTTCAGCTTGATTTTCTTGTTTGATTTTATCCATTTCTCTTTTAAGGCATTGCTTAGTGTTTAGCGGAAAATCAGCATCAAGCATCCAGCCGTAATAACCTGGTTCAGATTTAGCAATGTCTTTAATCAACTTCCCTTTGTTTTTCCCGAAATTATAAACAGCCTCCCCATTTTCATTAAAAGCTAAACGCCCTGCAAAATCAATTAAATTTAAATTGCTCCCTTTGGAAAAGTCTGACAAGAAATCAATCGTTCCTTCCAAAGTATCATATTTTTCTAATTGAGCTTTTAATACATGCCAGGTAGCTTCTGTATCAGCCAAAGCATTGTGTGCATTTTCAATGTTTTTGTTACAATAAAACAAATAAGCGGCAGCTAAAGTCCGTTGTTCCATTTTATGAAAAATGTTTTGAACATCCACAAACTTTCTATTTGAAACATCAAAATTATTTCCAACTCTTAATAATTCTTCCGATAAAACAGGAATATCAAATTTATTAGAATTGTAACCCCCTAAATCAGCTTCTCCTAAAAATTCAACTAATTCATCTGCAATTGAAGCAAAGGTAGGAGCATCTTTCACGTCTTCATCATAAATTCCGTGAATTAAACTCGACTCAAGAGGAATAAGCATTTCAGGATTTACTCTCTTTGAATAACTTTCTTCCGATCCGTCAACATTTATTTTAATAACTGCAATTTCTACAATACGATCTTTTGTGATATTTAATCCAGTTGTTTCTAAGTCAAATACCGCTAACGGACGCTTTAATATTAATTTCATTTTCTAAGTTTTGAATAGTAAAGATAGTTTTCTTTTTATTTGAAAGTGAGATTTTGTGGATAAATAATTTTATGTATTCTAAAATTTTCTTTGTAATTTAGTCAAAACTTTAGGGGTGCCATTCGGCTGAGATTATACCCTTTGAACCTGATGCGGCTAATACCGTCGAAGGAAAAAGTAGAAGATACTCTTTGCGTGTCTCCCTGAAGTATATATTTATAATACAAAATGGAGATTACATACAACAATCAAATTCAAGAAATTCAGGAAGAAACATTGGTTTCAGATTTTGTATTTACCCAAATGGGAGAGAAACAAAATGGAATCGCTGTGGCTATCAACGAATCAATTGTTCCAAAAACGGAATGGGCAAAGACCTATTTAAAATCAAACGATAATTTATTAATCATTAAAGCAACTCAAGGGGGATAGTTATGAGTAAAAAAGATAAAATGCCAGTGCAAGGTAGTATTTCTACAGGACCAATTAGTGGATCTAAAAAAGTATACGTGCCAGGAAAAATCCACGATATTAAAGTAGCAATGAGAGAAATTGCTGTTTCTCCAACGAAATTATTTAGCGGAAAATTGATTGAAAATCCTCCTGTAACTGTATATGATGCAAGTGGACCTTATACAGATGAAAATGCAGTAATCGATATTAAAAAAGGATTACCAAGAATTCGGGAGCAATGGATTTTAGATAGAAATGATGTAGAACGTTTAGAAGCAACAACTTCTGAATATGGACAAGAGCGATTAAATGATGCTTCATTAGATCATTTACGTTTTGAACACATTGCCAAACCATTAAGAGCGAAAAAAGGAGCGAATGTTTCTCAAATGTATTACGCGAAAAAAGGAATCATTACTCCCGAAATGGAATACATCGCGATTCGTGAAAATCAACGAATTGAAGATTTGAAATTGCAATGGAAAGATCAATACGATACGATGTGTTTTCAACACGCAGGAGAAAGTTTTGGAGCGAATACCCCTAAAAACTTGATTACCCCTGAATTTGTTCGTGATGAAATTGCAGCAGGTAGAGCGATTATCCCAAATAATATCAATCACCCAGAAAGTGAGCCAATGATTATTGGTAGAAACTTTTTAGTGAAAATTAATGCCAATATCGGTAACAGCGCTGTGACTTCAACAATTGAAGAAGAAGTGGAAAAAGCAGTTTGGGCTTGTCGTTGGGGAGCTGATACAATTATGGATTTATCTACAGGCGATAATATTCACGAAACGAGAGAATGGATTATTCGTAATTCACCAGTTCCGATTGGTACAGTTCCGATCTACCAAGCTTTGGAAAAAGTAAATGGAAAAGCGGAAGATTTAACATGGGAAATTTTTAGAGATACGTTAATTGAACAAGCAGAACAAGGAGTTTCTTACTTTACAATTCACGCAGGTGTTTTATTACGATACATTCCTTTGACAGCAAAACGTATGACAGGAATTGTTTCTCGTGGCGGATCAATTATGGCAAAATGGTGTCTTTCTCATCATAAAGAGAATTTCTTGTATACTCACTTTGAGGATATTTGTGAAATTATGAAAGCGTATGATGTAGCTTTTTCTTTAGGAGATGGTTTACGTCCGGGCTCGTTGGCTGATGCAAATGATGCTGCTCAATTTGGTGAATTAGAAACATTAGGAGAATTAA
>JACOTM010000008.1 GCA_016178305.1 Flavobacteriia bacterium
AGTTTTTATTTTTGACATTCGTGCGCCAAAAGAAACGAGAGAGGCACTGAAAAAAATTCCAACTGGAATAGTAACGGATGATGTTCGAACAGCATTAATTGAAAAAAACTGATGGCAAAAAAACAAAAAGAGAGGGTCAATGTCGTTTATTCTACTAATCCCAATTATCAATATGAATCGGAACAAGAAGATTCAGTTGAAACTTTAGCTAAAAATCAACAAAAATTATACGTTTCGATTGATAAAAAACAGCGAGCGGGAAAAGAAGTTACTTTAATTGAAGGATTCATAGGTGATGAAGATGATTTGAAAGAGTTAGGGAAAATTTTAAAAAGTAAATGTGGTGTTGGAGGATCAGTAAAAGATGGAGAAATATTAATCCAAGGAAATTTTAGAGATAAACTCTTTGATTTGTTAATTAAAGATGGCTACACACAAACGAAGAAAAAAGGAGGTTGATTTCAGTTTGATAGAAATACTTTTGAAATTTTGATTTTTAGTTTTGAATTAATCATGGAATATAAAAAAACCTAATTTCGAGAAAATCGTTATCTTCTCGAAATTAGGTAAACTAAAACCAAAAAAAACCGAAAACTCCCTACTAAAAAAGTTTTCTACTTCTACTATGAATCGAATATACAATCTTTTAGAATTACTTTTTTGGAAAAGATTTGAAGTGTAATTTTCATTGATTTAATTGTATTAGATTCACATTTTGGGGAAATGAATAAATGCAATTATTTTTTTTTTCAACACTTGTTCATTTTTCTTTCTAAAAATACATTTCAAATTCCTTTTCGTATTATCTTTGTAACAATGGAAAAGCAAGTCATTCTTAACACGAAACATTTTGAACTGACCCTCAATAGGCTTTGCTATCAACTCATTGAATCTCATAACGATTTCTCAAATACTGTTTTAATTGGTTTACAACCAAGAGGCGTAAATGTGGTTGCTCGTTTGAAGTTTCAATTAGAAGCAATCCTTGGAAAAGAGGTAGTTTGTGGAAATTTAGATATCACATTTTATCGTGATGATTTTAGAAGAAGAGAACGTCCAATTATACCAAGTGTAACAAATATTGATTTTGTAATTGAAAACAAAAATGTTGTTTTGGTGGATGATGTACTTTATACAGGCAGAACCATTCGGTCTGGATTGGATGCTTTGTTAGCATTTGGTCGTCCGAAAAAAGTAGAATTATTGACTTTGATTGATCGCCGATTTAGAAGAGATTTACCAATTCAAGCAGATTATGTAGGAAAAGCAGTTGACACATTGATTTCAGAACGTGTATCTGTTGAATGGAAAGAAATAGAAGGAGAAGACAAAATAGTTTTGTACACACCAGAAGCAAATGGATAATTTAAGTGTTGAGCATTTAACGAGTATCAAAGATCTTACTCGTCAAGATATTGAATTAATATTCAAAACAGCGGATAGCTTTAAAGAAGTTATTAATCGTCCGATTAAAAAAGTTCCTTCATTAAGAGATATTACAATTGCAAACTTGTTTTTTGAAAATTCTACAAGAACACGTTTGTCTTTTGAAATGGCTGAAAAAAGATTGTCAGCTGATGTTGTGAATTTTAGTGCAGCAAGCAGTTCTGTTAAAAAAGGAGAGACTTTAATTGATACAGTCAATAATATTTTATCAATGAAAGTGGATATGGTCGTAATGCGCCATCCAAATCCTGGTGCAGCTAAGTTTTTATCAGAAAGAGTTGATGCAAAAGTTGTAAATGCTGGAGATGGAACGCATGAACATCCTACTCAAGGATTATTAGATGCTTTTACCATAAGAGAAAAATTTGGAACAGTTGAAGGGAAGAAAGTTGTAATTGTTGGAGATATTTTACATTCAAGAGTCGCTCTTTCAAATATTTATTGTTTGCAAAAGTTAGGAGCAGAAGTCATGGTTTGTGGTCCAACTACTTTAATTCCGAAATATATTCATGAATTGGGAGTCAAGGTTGAACATAATTTAAGAACGGCCTTGGAATGGTGTGATGTTGCGAATATGTTGCGTATTCAGTTGGAGAGACAAGATATTAAATATTTCCCTTCTTTACGAGAGTATTCGATGCAGTTTGGCTTGACAAAAGAAATTTTAGATTCCTTGCCGAATAAAATAATGGTAATGCACCCAGGACCAATTAATAGAGGCGTTGAAATTACAAGTGATGTTGCTGATTCAAGTCAATCGGTTATATTACAGCAGGTTGAAAATGGAGTAGCTGTTAGAATGGCTGTGATTTATTTGTTGGCTTCTAAAATTGAGAGAGCTTAAACGCACCTGTCATTTTTTGAGATCTTATAAAATAAAATAATCCCAATTAAAAACGTAATTTGTAATTCGTATTTTTTTTATACATTTGGAAAAACAACACTTTTGCGATGGACTTTGAAACAACACAAAATAAATTAAATGCAGTTATTAAATGTAATGTTGAGAAATTAAATGCTGCAAATTCTTTAGAGTTAAAAAGTGAATTAGTTATTTTGAATAAAAATGGCGTGAACAATGTTGTTTTAGATTTGACAAAAACAAAATATTGTGATTCGTCTGGATTAAGCTCTATTTTGATAGGAAATCGTTTTTGTAAAGATACAAACGGTAAATTTGTTTTGTGTGGTTTGCATCCAAGTGTGTTTAAAATGATACAAATTTCTCAGTTAGACAAAGTGTTATTGATTGCAGAAAATGAAGTTGAAGCAATGAAATTATTATAAAATTTGAGCTTTAATGTAACTATATTAGGTTCAGGAGCAGCACTTCCAACTTTTTCCAGAAATCCAACTTCGCAATACATTGTTTGTAATGATCGCCATATATTAATCGATTGTGGTGAGGGAACGCAAATTCAAATGCGAAAGTATGGAGTTAAATTTCAAAGAATTACACATATTTTAATTTCTCATCTACATGGAGATCATTATTTTGGTCTTGTTGGGTTGTTAAGTACGATGCATTTATTGGGAAGAGATCAAGGAATTAAAATTTATGGGCCAATTGGATTGGAAAACATTATTCGAAATCAATTGGAGTTAGGTGGCGCAAAATTGGATTTTTCAATAGAATTTAGATCACTAGACGGTAAATCAGCTGGATTATTATTTGAAGATAAATTGATTGAAATTCATACTTTTCCTTTAAAGCATAGAATTCCTACAAATGGGTTTCTTATTAAAGAAAAGCAGAAAGAACGTATTTTGTTAGGGGATTTATTTAAAGCTGATGGCTTGTCAATTGCATTAATACCATTCTTTAAAAAAGGAGCAGATGTTGAAGATTTAGAGACAGGAAAAATATTTTCACATTTAAAATATACATTACCACCAAAAGAATCTTTTTCGTACGCCTTTTGTTCTGATACCGTTTATTCGGAGAATATTATACCATATATTAAAGATGTGACTTATTTATATCATGAAGCAACATTTTTAGAAAAAGATCGAGCTAGAGCAAAAGCTACATTTCATTCAACAGCAATGGATGCTGCAAAAATAGCATTGAAGGCAAATGTGAAAAAATTACTATTAGGACATTTAAGTGCGCGTTTTGAAAACGGAGAAATGCATGAACAAGAAGCGAAATCAATTTTTATAAATGTTCAATTTGTTGAAGATGGTAAGGTGTATATTATAAGCGAATTATAAATTTTTCATTACTTTTGATAAAACTAAAATTAATAAAAATGAAAAATCTAATTAAATTTTTTGCTTTAATAGCAATTGTAATTTCTTCATGTACTGTTCAGAAAAGATTGCATAATGATGGTTACCATATTTCATGGAAAGGAGTAAATCGTTCAGGGGAAACTGAAAAAAAAATAAATGAGAAAGTAATCTCGAGAGAAGAAAATGTGGAAGTAGCATCGGTAGTATCTGGGAATATTGTAATTGAAAACGAATCTCAAAATTCAGATATTATTATTGAAACGGATGTTGTAGCTCAAAATAATGTAAAGAATAATGAAGTAGAAGAAGTGACTGGAAATACGCATGAATCAGTTAGTAGTTCTGTTACAAAAAAAGAATTGAGAGAAAGTATCAAAAAAGCAAAAAAAGAACAGAAAAAAGCAATTAAAAAGAAAGGAAGGGATACTGATTCTATGTTGATTTTATTAGTGTTATTATGTTTCTTGATTCCGCCTATTGCTGTTGGTTTAAAAACAAATTGGGATTTAACAAAGCTGCTAATTAGTATAATATTAACATTGTTATTTTTAGTTCCTGGAGTAATTTATGCTTTATTAGTTGTGTTTGACGTGATTTAGAGAAAAATACCTTAATGAAAGGCTTGTATTTGGATACAGGCCTTTTTTTTGTTCATAATTAGAGTTTTATATCATTTTACTTTGAATTTATCAGTAGATTTTTTAGGTGTAATATTGGTAGAGTTTTGGTTAAAATGGAATTTTATCCCAGTATTATCAAAGGTCAATCGGTATTGCTTTTTTACATTACTTTGCTTGAATGTTATTCAAAAAAATAAAGAATCTGATGATTTATCACCTCCACTCAATAAATTATTAAATGAAGGTGATAGTTTTATTATTGTAGATTTACTGTCGTACATCCATCTTTTGTGACTTCTACCGTTCCGTTCCAATTAAAGGTTCCATCTGTAGCTGTGTAGGAATAAGTCCCAACTTCTATATTATTAAATACGGCACAACCAGAATCACCACAATTAGGAGTTGATGAATATTCACCAGTAATATTTGAAGAAATTCCATTTAATGATACGACTGTAATATCGTAGCCACTACCTTGAGTTTGCCAAAATGTCACATCTCCTTTTGCGTAATCTAGATAAATACTTTTTGAATAATGGTCACTTTTTTTAGCTTTTTTAGAATAAGCATCTAAAGTAAAAGTTATTGTCTCTCCACCTTGAGAAGTGTTTGATAGATAATCTAAATGTTCAGATACACTTGTTTGCCCATCAGAAATTGTCCATTTGTAAGTTTTGCCATTAATAGTTGTATTTGTTAATTTGATGACATCTCCAGCAGAATACGTGTCTTTGTCTGTTGAAAATAAAGCAACAGGTTGCTTTTGACAAGAGAAAAAAGTAGCTACTAAAGCAATAAAACTAAATTTAATTAAAGTTTTCATAAAAATAATGTAGATTTTTAAGTGTTTACTTCACTTTAAAAGATTGCCTACTCATCAGGTTTTTCGGTTTACACCTCAATACATATTCCTGGTATTGATCAGGGGTTAAATCTTCATTTGAGTTGATGATTTAATATGTTTGTTAGTTATATTTTTTATTGAATTTAATAATAAATTTGATCATAATTATGTTTTTGATTAAAAAAATATTTAGTAAATATAAAAATAATTAAAATGACACTAAAATTAATTAAGTTATTATAAGATTATTTTTAAATGACATAGTTTATTTTTGGTTCATGAAAGAAAAACTAGCAGAACGTATTCGGATGGCTCGATTAATGAAAAATTTGAGTCAGCAAAATATGGCTGATGAGTTAGGTTTAACAGTTGCATCATACTCAAATATCGAAAGAGGAGTTACTGAAATTACGGTTTCTCGTTTATTTGAAATTGCTAAAATTTTGCAATTAAAAGTTTCTTCAATGTTAGATTTTGACTCTAGTTATTCTGAAAAAATAAAAGAGCCTTCAGGTGAATATTTTACAGATACAAACCATCAATTAAAGGTTATTATTGAGAAATTGAATAAACAGCAAGATGAAATCGAAAAATTAAATTCAGAATTGAATTTATTAAAAAATAAGCGTAAAGATTAAAAATTAATCATAAAAAAGTTTGTTTTTTAATCTTTTTGTGTATTTTTACTATTCAGTAAATGTTTGAATTTGAGTGAAAAGATTATTGCAATAGGTACTCCCAACAATTTATCGTTCAAAACTCTATTGAAATAAGTGTTTTACAACACTGATTCATACTTATATTTGTATGTTAGGAATTAATTGTATTTAAATGGCAGAAAATCAATATACGGAAGATAATATTCGTTCTTTGGATTGGAAGGAGCATATCCGTCTAAGACCAGGGATGTATATTGGGAAATTAGGTGATGGAGCTTCCGCTGATGATGGTATTTATATTCTTGTAAAAGAGGTAGTTGATAATTGTATTGACGAATTTGTTATGGGAAATGGTAAAAAGATTGACATCAAAGTAAAAGATGGGGTTGTTACTGTTCGTGATTATGGACGTGGGATTCCCTTAGGAAAAGTTGTTGATTGTGTTTCACAGATAAATACTGGCGGTAAATACGATTCGAAAGCATTTAAGAAATCTGTAGGGTTGAATGGAGTGGGAACAAAAGCTGTAAATGCTTTAGCTTCTAGCTTTATTGTCTATTCTGTTCGAGATGGAGAAAAAAAAGAGGCTAGTTTTGTAAGAGGGGAATTAGTTGAAGATAAGAAAATTGAAAAAACGGATGAACAAAACGGGACGTATGTAGAGTTTATTCCTGATGATCAAATATTTAAAAAACATGCCTTTAAATCCACCTATTTAGATAAAATGATGTGGAATTATTGCTATTTAAATCGTGGTTTAGCAATTTATTTTAATGGAACAAAATATCAATCAAAAGATGGTTTAAAGGATTTGTTGGAAAATAATATGGATGGAGATCCATTGTATCCAATTATTCATATTGAAGCAGATGATATTGAGGTTGCATTCACGCATGGTAGAACTTATGGTGAAGATTATTACTCTTTCGTAAATGGTCAGCATACAACTCAGGGGGGGACGCATCAAAGTGCTTTTAGAGAGTCTGTAGCAAAAGTTATTCGGGATTTTTA
Source organism: Flavobacteriia bacterium (assembly GCA_016178305.1). GTDB lineage: Bacteria > Bacteroidota > Bacteroidia > Flavobacteriales_D > Crocinitomicaceae > CAIUKX01. The sequence continues at coordinate 6,816 of JACOTM010000008.1, forward strand.
TAATAAAAACTATGAGGCTTCTGATATTCGTCAATCAATTGTAGCGGCGATTTCAGTGAAAGTTGTGGAGCCTGTTTTTGAATCGCAAACAAAAACGAAATTAGGTTCACAAGAAATTGAACCGAATGGGAAGTCAATGCGGGCTTTTGTGAATGATTTTTTAAAAGAAGCTTTGGATAATTATTTGCATCGACATCCAGATGTTGCCGAATTAATAGAGCGTAAAATAAAACAGTCAGAGCGAGAGCGTAAAGAACTATCAGGAATTCGTAAAATAGCAAGAGACAGAGCTAAAAAAGCAAATCTACATAATAAAAAATTAAGAGATTGTAGAATTCACTTAACAGACTTGAAAGATGAAAGAAGGGAACAAACAACTTTATTTATAACAGAGGGAGATTCGGCATCAGGGTCAATTACTAAATCGAGAGATGTAAATACACAAGCTGTTTTTTCATTACGAGGTAAGCCGTTGAATTGTTATGGAATGACAAAAAAAGTTGTGTATGAAAATGAAGAATTTAATTTGGTTCAAGCGGCTTTAGATATTGAAGAGGATATGGATAATTTGCGATACAATAACATTGTAATTGCAACCGATGCCGATGTTGATGGAATGCATATCCGTATGTTGCTATTGACTTTTTTCTTACAATTTTTCCCTGATTTGATTAAAAGAAATCATGTTTACGTATTGCAAACACCTTTATTTCGAGTTCGAAATAAAAAGAAAACTATTTATTGCTATTCAGAACAAGAACGTCGAGATGCTATTTTAGAATTAGGGAAAAATCCAGAAATAACTCGATTTAAAGGATTAGGAGAAATTTCTCCCGATGAGTTTAAGAATTTTATAGGTCCTGATATTCGTCTAGAGCCTGTAATTCTTTCCAAAGATGCTTCGATAGATTCCATTTTATCCTATTATATGGGGAAAAATACACCTGAGAGACAAAATTTTATTATTGATAATTTACGGGTTGAAAAAGACATTGCTCTGGATGAAGATGAGCTGAAAAATTTAGATTCTGATAACATTGAAATTGCTTCTTAATCATGGCGGAAGACGAAATAAATGACAATATTGAAGGAATGGATGAATTGAATGATGCTGCATCAGACAATTTAACTCCAACAGGAGATGTAATTATTCCAGTTGGTGGATTGTATGAAAATTGGTTTTTGGATTATGCTTCGTATGTAATCTTAGAAAGAGCAGTTCCTTCTTTATACGATGGATTAAAACCTGTTCAAAGACGTATTTTGCATTCAATGAAGGAGTTGGATGATGGGCGATACAATAAAGTTGCGAACATTATCGGAAATACGATGAAGTACCATCCACATGGAGATGCTTCAATTGGAGATGCTTTAGTTCAATTAGGACAAAAAGATTTGTTAATAGATTGTCAAGGGAACTGGGGGAATACATTAACTGGTGATGGTGCAGCGGCCCCTCGTTACATTGAAGCGCGTTTATCAAAATTTGCGAGTCATGTTGTATTTAATCCGAAGACAACGAACTGGTTGACAAGTTACGATGGTAGAAATAAAGAACCAGAACAGTTACCCGTAAAATTCCCTTTACTTTTAGCACAAGGAGGAGAAGGTATTGCCGTTGGTTTGGCTTGTAAATTTTTACCGCATAATTTTATTGAGATTATTGAACAATCAATCAACCATTTAAGAGGAAAGAAAGTTGAATTATTACCTGATTTTTTAAATGGAGGAATGGCTGATTTTTCAAACTACAACGATGGTTTGAGAGGAGGAAAAGTAAGAGTCAGAGCCAAAATTAAAAAACTGGATAATAAAACATTAGTCATTCATGAAATTCCATTCGGTACAACTACAGGCTCTTTGATTGAATCTGTAATAAAAGCGAATGACAAAGGCAAAATAAAAATAAAGAAAATTGAAGATAATACAGCTGCTGATGCGGAGATTATTATTCATTTGACACCAGGGGTTTCACCTGATAAAACATTAGATGCTTTATATGCATTTACAGATTGTGAAGTTTCAATTTCTCCAAATTCATCAATTATTGATAAAGAAACGCCTCGTTTTTTAGGGGTAAGTGAAATTTTAAAAATTAGCACTCAAAATACAGTTCGTTTACTAAAATTAGAATTAGAAATTCGATTAGATGAATTGGAAAGGCAATGGCATTTTTCAACCTTAGAAAAAATCTTTATTCAGGAAGAAATGTATATTGATTTCAAGCATTATGGAGATAAAGAAAGTTTATATACTTATTTATATAAACGTTTTGAGTCGTGTAAAAAACTATTAATTCGTGAAATTGTAGATGAAGATTTGTTGCGATTAACTCAAATTCAAATGATTCGTATTACGCGGTTTGATTCTTCAAAGGCAGATGAAAATTTATTAAAAATTGAAGAGGAAATAGCTTCTGTAAAAGAGAAATTAGCAAATTTAATTGAATATGCAATTGACTATTTCAAAGATTTAAAGAAAAAATTTGGAGAAGGAAAAGAGCGTAGAACTGAGATTAAGCAATTTGATACAATTACAGCAACAAATGTAATTATTGCGAATCGAAAATTATATGTTGATTATGAAGAAGGATTTATCGGTTATGGTTTGAAAAAAACGGAAGCTGTAAATGACTGTTCAGAAATAGATGATATTATTATTTTCTTTGCATCAGGTAAAATGATGATTACCAAAGTTTCTGAGAAGAAATTTGTTGGAAAAGGAATTGTGCATGCTGATGTTTGGAAAAAAGGAGATAAAAGAACAATTTATCATTTGATTTATCAAGATGGACTTGGTGGGCCAGCAATGATGAAACGATTTTATGTGAATAGTATTACACGTGATACAGAATACGATTTATCTAAAGGAACAAAAGGCTCTAAAATGCTTTATTTTTCAGTGCACCCAAATGGAGAAAGAGAAGTTGTTAGTGTATTATTACGCCCACGTCCACATTTAAAACGCTTGAGATTTGATATTGATATGGGGGACATGTTAATTAAAGGTAGAAATTCAGCGGGTAATAGAGTAACAAAAGAAATTGTTCAGAAAATAACACAAAAAGAAGTCGGAGGCTCGACATTAGCGGCGCGGAAAATTTGGTATGATACAGTTGTAGGGAGATTAAATGATGAAGGAAGAGGTACTTTTTTAGGTTCATTTAAAGGAACAGATAAATTATTGACATTATATAAAACAGGGGAATATCGTTTGAGTAATTTTGATTTATCGAATCATTTTGATGAAGATATGATTCATATTGAAAAATGGCATCCTGATAGACCTATTTCAACCATTTATTACGATGCTGAAAAAGAAATACATTTTGTGAAAAGATTTTTATGTGAAGTTACAACAGATAAAAAAGTTTCTTTTATTGGAGAAGGAGAAGGTTCGACAATGGATGTAGTATCGACAGCTTTCAGACCTGAAGCTAAAATTGTGTATAACAAATTATTAAGAGAAACAAAAAACTTACCTGATAATATTATCAATTTAGCTGATTATATTGAAGTTAAAGGCATGAAAGCGCAAGGTAATCAAGTTACAAAATTGAAAGTGAAAGAAATTGTTTTAACACATCCAATTGAAGGTTTAGAGCCTTGGCCAGAAGAAAACAAAAGCATTGAAGAGACAGTGTCTGATGATGACTCAGATGATGATAATACAATGGAATGGGATTTATCGAATGAAGATGATGATCAGCCGACATTGTTTTAATCAATAAAAAAGCCCTGTTCGATAGCCCTATATTTTTGCAATTTTTATCTTTCTTCCCTATATTTGCGAAACCAAAGGATGATTTCTCTCCAATACAAACGAGGAAAGGATGCTACACTATCCGTGACTAGTGAAATAAGTAACAATATTTTATGAGTTTAACAATGGAAAATTTAACTTCAACTAGCTTGATTGAATTAGAAGACAAGTATGGTGCACACAATTATCATCCACTTCCTGTCGTTTTGTCTAAAGGAGAAGGCGTTCATGTTTGGGATGTAGAAGGGAAACATTATTATGATTTTTTATCTGCGTACTCAGCTGTTAATCAAGGTCATTGTCATCCAAAAATTGTGAATGCAATGATGGAACAAGCAAAAACATTAACTTTAACTTCTAGAGCATTTTACAATGATGTTTTGGGAGAGTATGAGCAATATGTTACCAATTATTTTGGTTTTGATAAAGTGTTACCAATGAATACAGGAGCTGAAGCTGTAGAAACAGCAATTAAGCTTTGTAGAAAATGGGCTTATGAAAAAAGAGGCGTGCCTGAAAATCAAGCGCAAATAGTAGTGTGTGAAGGAAATTTTCACGGTAGAACAACAACGATTGTTTCGTTCTCAAATGATCCCGATGCACGTAAAAACTTTGGTCCTTTTACTCCTGGTTTTATTCGAATTCCTTATGATGATATAGATGCATTAGAAAATGCGTTGAAACAAGAGAATGTAGTTGGTTTTTTAGTTGAACCAATTCAGGGAGAAGCAGGTGTATATGTTCCTTCTGAAGGGTTTTTGAAAAAATCAAAAGAATTGTGTGAGCGATACAATGCGTTATTTATAGCTGATGAAGTTCAAACAGGTATTGCTAGAACAGGGAAGTTATTAGCTGTTCATCATGAAAATGTTCAGCCTGATATTTTGATTTTAGGAAAAGCTATTTCAGGTGGAGTGTATCCAGTGTCGGCAGTTTTAGCTAATGATGAAATTATGATGGTTATTAAACCAGGTCAACATGGCTCAACATTTGGCGGTAACCCAATCGCAGCAAAAGTTGCTATTGCAGCGCTAGAAGTTGTAAAAGACGAAAATTTAGCTCAAAATGCGGAAGTATTAGGACAACTTTTTAGAAAAGAAATGCAACGAATCATCGATTCAAATGATTTGATTTTGAAAGTAAGAGGAAAAGGTTTACTAAACGCAATTATTGTGAATGATACTCCTGATAGCTCAACTGCTTGGGATTTATGTGTTCAATTAAAAGAAAACGGTTTATTAGCAAAACCTACACATGGAAACATCATTCGTTTTGCACCACCGTTGGTAATGAATGAAGAGCAATTGTTGGAATGCGTAGCAATAATTGAAAAAACAATCATTGAATTCAAAAAATAAATAATTTTCGAACTATATCGGTTAAATGCCTTTCATTTGTTGAAAGGCATTTTTTTGTTTGAATGCGACTGTTAAAAATCTAAAACTGTTTATTATCTTTGTTTCAAACAATAAAATTGAACAGAATTGGCAACTAAAATAAAATTTGGAACTGACGGATGGAGAGCCATTATCGCAGAAGAATTTACAGTAGAAAATGTAATAAGAGTTGCTGCAGCAACAAGTGTTTGGGTTAAAAAGAATTTTGAAAATCCAAGTATTGTAATTGGACATGATTGCCGTTTTGCAGGAGAGCTATTTTTAGAGGCTTCAGTTAAAGTTTTTTTGAGTCAAGGCATTCAAGTGAAATTTGCAAAAGGATTTGTTTCAACTCCGATGGTTTCTTTAGCGGCTGTTCAATTGGGATGTTCATTAGGTGTTGTTTTAACAGCAAGTCACAACCCTCCTTCATACAATGGATACAAATTGAAAGGGCATTTTGGTGGACCATTGTCTCCTGAGCAAGTTCAAGAAATTGAAGACATTATACCAGAATCTTTTGAAATTAATTTGGAAAAAATTTCAATCGATGAAGCTTTTGCAAATGGTCAAGCTGAAATAGTTGATTTAGAAACGCGCTATGTAGAACATGTTGAAAAGAATTTTGATCTAGATGCAATTAAAAAATCAGGTTTAAATTTGGCTTATGATGCTATGTATGGAGCTGGGCAAAATGTATTGAGAAGAATTTTACCAGCAACTCATTTGTTGCATTGCGAATACAATCCATCTTTTTATGGGCAAGCACCTGAACCGATCGAGAAAAATTTAAAAGAATTAGAAAATTTCATCAAATCTAATGGTCAAATAGATTGTGCGTTAGCTACTGATGGTGATGCAGATAGAATTGGTTTATACAATGGAAAAGGAGAATTTGTAGATTCTCACCACATTATTCTTTTGTTAATGCACTACTTGGTGAAATACAAAGGGATGACAGGTAAAGTTGTTACTGCTTTTAGCGCAACTCCTCGAGTAGGTGTTTTAGCAGATCATTATAAGTTGGAAAATGAAATCGTTAAAATCGGTTTTAAATATATTGCAAGTATGATGGTTACAGAAGATGTATTAATCGGCGGAGAAGAATCTGGAGGAATAGCTGTAAAAGGACATATTCCTGAGCGAGATGGTATTTGGATGGGCTTAATTATTTGGGAATTTATGGCGAAATCAGGTAAATCTTTGGATGATTTAATTAAAGAGGTTTATGCTATTGTTGGAGGATTTAAATTTGAAAGAAACGATTTACATATTACAGAAGAATTAAAACAAAAAATTATTGCTAAATGCAAAGACAATGCTTTTGAATCTTTTGGAGATTATAAGGTTGATCATGTGAAAACAATTGACGGGTTTAAATATTTCTTTGATGAAAATAGATGGATGATGATTCGTCCTTCAGGTACAGAACCTGTATTAAGAACATATGCAGAAGCTCCAACAATTGAAGAAGTTCGACAAATATTAAAAGAGACAGAAGCTACAATTTGTAAATAATTAATTGACTGTAACTTGAAGTATTTGCGCTAGTTTACAGTTTCTTTTTTGACTAAGACAAATAGTGATTTAATTCTGCAACATTTTACTTTAATTTGCCATTAAATTTTTTACTTTGGCAATTCATAAATATGAATTTATATGGCAGGTTCTTCATTCGGTCAACTTTTTAGAATAACGACTTTTGGTGAGTCGCATGGTGTTGCGATTGGTGGTGTTATTGATGGTGTTCCTTCTAACATAAACATCGATTTAGATTTAATTCAAAGAGAATTGGATCGTAGAAAACCTGGGCAATCAACAATTGTGACGCAACGAAAAGAATCAGATACTGTAGAGTTTTTATCAGGGATATTTGAAGGTAAAACAACGGGTGCGCCAATTGGATTTGTCATAAAAAATGACGATCAACGGTCAAATGATTACAGCCATATCAAAGATTCTTACAGGCCTTCTCATGCAGATTTGACTTACCAAGAAAAATATGGGTATCGAGATTATCGAGGAGGTGGGCGCTCAAGTGCTAGAGAAACAGCATGTAGAGTAGTTGGAGGCGCAATAGCGAAACAAATTTTAAATAAAATAGGGATTGAAATAGTTGCCTATGTTGACCAAGTTGGAGCATTGAAAATAACAAGTGAGGATGTCTTGGATTTTAATGAAATTGAAAAGAATCCAGTGAGATGCCCCCATAAAGAACTTGCGATTCAGATGGAAGAATTAATTAAAGTAGTTCGGAAAGAGGGGGATACAATTGGAGGGGCAATCAAATGTATCATAAAGAATGTTCCAATAGGCTTAGGTGAACCAGTTTTTGATCGTTTGAATGCTGAAATAGCAAAAGCAATAATATCGATTAATGCTGTTAAAGGGATTGAATTTGGTTCTGGTTTTTCATGTATAGAAATGAAAGGCTCAGAACACAATGATATCATTCTATCGGATAAATCTACCAGAACAAACAATAGTGGAGGAATTCAAGGCGGTATTTCAAACGGAATGCCAATTGAATTTAGAATTGCCTTTAAGCCTGTAGCAACAATTGTTCAAGAGCAAATGTCAATTGATAAAGAAGGGAATAAAGTTTTAGTAACAGGTAAAGGAAGACATGATCCATGTGTCGTTCCAAGAGCTGTTCCAATAGTTGAAGCGATGAGTGCTTTGGTTGTGTTGGATTATTATTTAAGAAATAGAGCAACTCAATTGTAAGACTCAATGAATACAATTAAATTTTTTTTAAAAAAAAGTATTTTTTTATATAGCATCATAGTTGTATATATAATAATTTTAGGAAAACAAAGCGATCATTATTTTAAATGGATTCACCCAGATAGATTAGATCAATTCCATACACCAAATATATTATCAGATGGCAGTGGCTATTATGCTTATTTGCCAGAGTGGTATATTTATCAAAATGATTTTAATTTTGTCAGTAGTATTTATAAAAAATATAATCAAAATTTATTTGTCAATGGAATTGGAATAGATTCGAAAACAAATAGATACAAGGATAAATATTTTGTAGGAACAGCAATTTGTTCGACTCCAGTTTTTTTGATAAATCATGTAATTAATAAAATTGTATATGGTGAAGGTGATGGATATTCAAGAAGTTATCAATTAACGGTTTCAATTAATGCTTTATTCTTTTGGTTCTTAGGTTGTGTTGCAATACTATTATTACTAAGAAAATGGCGTATTGAAAATTTTTGGAAAATAATAATTATTGGATTGTTGACTTTTGGTACGAATTTAAATTTTTACACGATTTATTTTCCTTCATTTTCACATGTTTACTCTTTTGCAGCAATAAGTTGGTTTATTTATATTGGATATTGTTGGGCGGAACAAAGAGAATTAAGGTTTTTTATAATGATGTGTTTGTTAATAGGTTTAATATTTAGCATTCGACCAACTAATTTATTGATCATATTATTTATCCCATTTTTCTTTAAAAATTTTATAGAATTTAAAAGTTCGCTCCTAAATATTTTAAGGAAAAAACCAATGATTTTTTTACTAGGTATATTTTGTTTTTTACTTTTTGTTTTTCTTCAACTATACAATGTTTATACTCAAATTGGAGAATGGAAGCTAAATACATATTCCGATGAACATTTTGATTTTTTATTTAATCCTCAGTTGTTTAATGTTTTATTTAGTTATAAAAAAGGTTTTTTTGTATATGCCCCTGCGATGTTTGTCATTTTCTTCGGAATATATGGATATTATAAAGAGAATAAATATCAATTTTTAGGGTGGATATTTGTTTCTTTCGTTTTTTTATATTTAACGTCTGCTTGGTGGTGTTGGTGGTATGGTGGAGGTTTAGGTATGCGACCATTTATTGATATTTTAAGTTTTTTAATCATCCCTTTTGTAATCTTTATTCAAAAAAGTCAAAAAATGTTTAGAATAATGAGTATTCTTTTATTAATTCCATTCATTTATTTTTATCAAATATTACAAATACAATTTAATAAAAATATTATTCATTATGATTTAATGGATCAAACGAATTATTGGAGAGTTTTTCTTCAAACAGATTTAAGATTTAGCTGGTCTGCTGCTTTTAAAGATGAACAAATTCCTTCGAATGGCAGAAAGTTAGTTCAAAATTTTTATTTCAATGAAAACAGTTATGAATTTGATAATACAGCTAATGCATTGGTTTTGAATAAAGACCGATTTAGCCCTGTTAATCCTGTTTTTATTTATGTTCCAACTAAAAAATATTCGATTCAAAACATAGGATTTACGATTAAAGGAAATTTAATGATTACGAAAGAAAATAGTAATCCATGCATTCATACTTCTTATTATAAGAAAGGTAAGATTTTAAAAAAATCTGAAACATTTATGGGCTATCGAATTCCTTCTATTAAAACTTTAGTTCCTTTTTCAATAGAATTGTATCCAAAGCTCCAGTTTGAAGATGTTGATTCTGTTAAAATTGAAATAGGAAGAGGGGAAATTCCAACGAAATATACGGCTTTAAAAATTGCATTATTTCGAATTAAGAATGATAGCCAATGAACCAATTATAAATTTGGAATATAATTCAATGAAGAACTTAAATTTGGAAGTAAAATAATAATCAATCGCAGGTTATAAGTAACAAGACTTTCCTATCTTTGCTAAAATTTTTTAATATGATTCAACGTATTCAAACAGTGTACTTATTAGTTTCTATTATTTGTCTTTCAATTGTGTCTTTTGGAACAACAATTATTACAGGGGTAATAGAAAATGGAAAATGGATATTAACGGCTCAGTCTTTGGATAAAAAAATGTCAAACACGGAATTGGATAAATTAACTAATTCCCCATTGTATCTGATGTTTTTAGTTGTAGCTTTACTTTGTTTATTAAGCATTTTTCAATATAAAAATTTAAAACGCCAATTAATGATTTCAAGACTGTCAGCCTTCTTGTATTTCTTGTCTCTTTTATTTTTAGGCATAATTGCTTTCAGAGTTTTCTTTTCAAATGCCGAAATTCAATCAACTCAATTTGGGATGGGTTTCTTTTTGTTGATAATAGGTTTAATAACTTCTATTTTAGCAATATACAATATTAAAAAAGATCAAAAATTAATTGATTCTTTAAATCGTTTAAGATAATATATGAATTTCCTTTCAGTTGAGAATATCACCAAAACGTTTGGTGACAGAACGATTTTTAAAGATATTACTTTCGGAGTTGATCAAGGTCAAAAAGTAGCAATTGTTGCCAAAAATGGGAGTGGTAAAACGACTATGCTTCGTTGTTTGATGAATTTGGAATCAATCGATGATGGTAGAATTGTTTTTCGAAATGATATTCGAATTGCTTTCATGGAGCAAACAGAAAATTTAGATGAAAACCATACAATCCTAGAAGCTGTATTTGAGCACGATTTACCAGAATTGCAAGTTGTGAAAAAATACAATTTGGCAATGAAAAGTGGAGATCAGGATGTGTTAAATGAATGCTTTCAAGAACTTACAGAGTTAAATGCTTGGGATATTGAAGTTCGGGTAAATCAAATTCTATCGGTCTTAAAATTAGATAATACAGATTTAAAAATTGGCAGTCTTTCTGGAGGTCAAAAAAAGAGAGTAGCGTTAGCGAAAGTTTTGGTTTCAGAAGCAGATTTTTTAATGTTAGATGAGCCTACAAATCATTTAGATTTAGATATGATCGAATGGTTGGAGGAATATTTGTCTAAATCGAAATCAACTATTTTAATGGTGACACATGACCGATATTTTTTGGAAGTGGTTTGCGATTCAATTTTAGAACTAGACGATCAAACAATTTATAGATATAAAGGAAATTTCTCTTATTATTTAGAGAAAAAAGCAGAACGTCAAGATCAACTACAATCAACAATTGATAAAGCTCGAAATACATTTAAGAAAGAATTGGAATGGATTCGACGTCAACCTAAAGCAAGAGGAACAAAGCAAAAAGCACGAATAGAATCATTTCAAGTTGTCAAAGAAGTTGCGAGTCAGCGAATCAATGAAGATGAATTGGATATTCCTGTAAAAATGGAACGTTTAGGGTCAAAAATATTAGAATTACATAAAATTGGGAAAGCTTGGAGTCCAGAAAAAGTAATTATCGATAACTTTTCATATAATTTTAAACGGAAAGAAAGATTAGGAATTGTTGGGAATAATGGAACAGGAAAATCTACTTTTTTAAACATTATTCAGGAAAGAGAAGCATTAGATAAAGGTTCAATTTCTGTTGGAGAAACAGTGGTTTTCGGTTACTACAATCAGGAATTAATTAAAGTAGATGAAGATAAAAAGGTTATCGATATCATACGGGATATAGCTGAATTTATTCCTTTGGAAAAAGGGAGGCAAATGTCAGCTGCTCAATTTTTAGAGAAATTCCTTTTTCCACGTCACATGCATTATAATTATGTTTATAAGTTAAGTGGGGGTGAAAAACGTCGTTTAAAATTAATGACAGTTTTAATGAAAAATCCAAATTTCTTAATTTTGGATGAGCCTACCAATGATTTGGATATCTTTGTAATGAGTGTTTTAGAAGATTACTTAAGAGGATTTGAAGGATGTTTAATTGTCGTTTCTCATGATCGATACTTCATGGATAAGATGGTTGACCATATTTTTGTTTTTGAAGGTCAAGGAGCAATTAAAGACATCGTTGGGAATTATACGGAATACAGAAAAGAATTAGCTGCTCAGAAGAAAAGTGATAAAGAGGGAAATATAAAAGTTGAGGTCAAATCAGAATCTAAGGCACAGCAAATTTCTCCCGCGGTTGAAAAAATAAATGCAACAAAAAGAAAATTATCTTTCAAGGAAAAAATTGAGTTTGAGACCATTGAAAAGGATTTAGAAAAATTGGAATCAGAAAAAGAAATTTACACCAATAAACTTTCTGATACAGCTCTTTCGAATGATGAATTAATGAAGGCAGGTCAAAAATTAAGCGAAATTGTTTCTGAAATTGATGCCAAAACAGAACGCTGGATTGAGTTGTCAGAATTTGCATAATTCATGAATTTTTTAGGTCATCTTTATTTTTCAAATAATGATTTGGAATTGATGCAAGCCAATCTTTTTGGAGATTTTGTGAAAGGAAAAAATTTGAGTTATTTCCCTAATAAAATTCAACAAGGAATCTTACTCCATCGAAAAATTGATTCTTTTATAGATACGCATCCAGCTGTATTAGAGTTACTTCATATACTGTATGAAGATTTGCCAAAAGTAGCAGGAATAGCTGTCGATTTATTTTTTGATCATTTATTGGCTAAAAATTGGAATCAATTTCATGTGCAGGCATACGATGATTATATTCAGCGTTTTTACAATGCGATAGATGATTCAATAATTTTTTATACGCCTGAATTTCAAAGAATGTTAGCCAAAATGAAAACAATGAATTGGCTTCATTATTATCAATTTCTTGAAGGTTTAGAAAAAGCAAGCAATGGATTGTCTTCTCGAATTTCATTTCCAAATCAATTAATTTTTGCACCTCAAATTTTTATTAGAAAAGAAAAAATAATTACAGAGGTATTTTTTAATTATATGCAGGATGCTCAAATTGAGTTTCAAATTAATTCGTAACATTTTTTAATTTCTAGCGTAGAAGTTTAGCGGGAATCTATTTTCCGAGCTATAAAATGAAAGAAAAAATACTAGAAAAAATCCATTATTACTTTGTTGTTCAGCGAATGAAGACTTTGTACGCGATTGCCATAGTACTTTTTATGATTACCGTTTTTAAAATCAGTTTATTTTCAGATATAGATAAATCGCAGGAAGAAGTATTAAATACTGTAAAATACGATTTGCCAGATATTCTTAAAGATGGGAAATTAACAATTTTAGCAGAAAATAGTTCGACTTCATTTTTCATTTACAGAGGACGAAAAATGGGATTCGAATATGAAATATTGAAGGAATTTGCGAATGAAATAGGGGTAGAGTTAGAAATAAAAATAGTAGATAATTTAGATGATTTAAATGAATTATTGGCTGAAGGAGAAGGTGATTTAATTGCTTGTAACTATACTATAACAAAAGAAAGAAGCAAGTTGATTGATTTTTCAGTTCCAATTATACGTTCGAATCAAGTGCTAATTCAACGAAAACCAAAAGGGTGGGAGAAGATGATGCCGGATCAAATACGATTAAATATACTCCATGATCCATCTCAGTTAGCTGAAAAAGAAATATATGTATGGAAACAATCAAGTTATTATGAGCGTTTGATCAATCTTCAAGAGGAAATAGGTGATTCGATTTATATCAAAGCAAAAGATGGTCAAATGGGAGCAGAGGAATTAATCGAAATGGTTTCTGAAGGAATGATTGATTACACTGTGGCAGAAGAAAATGTAGCTAAATTGAACAGTAGTTTTTACGATAATATAGATTATTCTTTGAGCTTATCTGTCAAACAAAAAATAGCATTTGGACTTAGAAAATCAAGCCCCCTTTTAAAAGCAAAATTAGATAAATGGCTGGAAGAATATATGCGAAAAACAACATTTAAATATATTCAGCACAAGTATTTTGAAATGGCACATGTAACAACTACATCTGATTTAGCTCTATCTAGCTTGAAAGGTGGTCAAATTTCACATTACGATGTTTATTTTAAAGCTGCAGCAAATAAATATGGTTGGGATTGGAGAATGTTAGCTTCGGTTGCTTATCAAGAATCAAAATTTGATCCTGCTGCTGTTTCGTTTGGTGGAGCGTATAGTATTATGCAATTTATGCCCGAAACAGGTTCTACTTATAGTGTTTATCCAAGTTCACCTCCAAATGTTCAAATTATGGGTGGAATGCATAAACTTTCGGATGATTATAATTTTTGGAATTCGGTTCCAGATAAAATTCAAAGACAGAAATTTGCCTTGGCTTCGTACAATGCAGGAAGATCACATATAGAAGATGCCCAAAGATTAGCAGAGAAGTACGGAAAAAATCCATTGGTTTGGGATGGAAATGTTGAAGAAATGGCATTGAATTTATCTCGTAGTGAATATTACCGAGATCCTTTAGTAGAAAGTGGAGCTATGAGGGGAACAATTACTGTTCGCTATGTAAGAGAAATTTACAGTAGGTACCTTATGTGGATTTCAATATATCATTAAAAAGTGTGTTTTTTAAGTCTTTAGGATTTGAATCTTTTATCTAAAAAAATGTCTAAAAAAAAACTAATCGTTATCCAAGGCCCAACTGCTAGTGGAAAGACTGCTTTGGGAATTGCATTAGCTAAAAAGTTAGATACCGTCATTCTATCCGCAGATTCAAGACAGTTTTATAAAGAAGTAATTATCGGAACAGCAAAACCTTCTATGGATGAGCAAGATGGGATAAAGCATTATTTTATAGATTCACATTCGTTGGAAGATGAAGTATCATCGGCTCGATTTGCTAGAGAGGCTTTAGAAATTTTAGGCATTGAATTTCAAAATCATGATACTATTATCATGGTTGGAGGATCAGGAATGTTTATCGACGCTGTCTGTATTGGCTTAGATTCAATCCCAAAATCCGACGAATTGAAAGCTGAAGTAACAAAAGAATTTGAAGAAAATGGATTGGAAAAACTTTTAGAGGAATTAAAAGAAAAAGATTTTGCTTATTATAGCGAAGTCGATAAAGATAATCCTATGCGTATAATTCGAGCTTTAGAGGTTATTCGGTTGACAGGAAATACTTTTTCAAGTCAACGAACACGTAAACCAACTCCGCCATTTTTTGAAGTTCAACGTTTTGTGATTAATCATGAACGCGATAAATTATATAGTCGGATTAATAGAAGAGTGGACTTGATGCTTGAAAATGGATTGGTTGAAGAAGTTAAATCTGTACAGCATTTGAAACATCTTCAGTCAATGAATACTGTAGGATATTCTGAAATTTTTCAATATTTGGATCATGAAATTTCTTTAGAACATGCTGTTGAATTAATCAAACAAAATACAAGAAGATACGCCAAGCGCCAATTAACTTGGTTTCGAAGACATCCAGATGCTATTTGGATTGATTATGATGAGATAGAGAGAATGATAAAGAAGATTTTATGAAATAGATAATGAACGTAAATAGTGTTAATTATATGGTTCAAACTCATACTAAAATTTTATGTATCTCAAATGGTATTGTAAAAAATGGATTCAAAACTAAAAAATAAGCTAAAGAAAAGAAAAGAAGAAGGGACATTACGCTCTCTATCTTTGTTTGAAGGGGCAATTGATTTCTTCTCAAATGATTATTTGGGTTTGTCCCGTGTGAAATTTGAATCAGAATATATAAATCAAAATGGAAGCACAGGTTCTCGTTTGATTTCAGGAACTTCAAAAATAGCTTTAGCAACTGAGCAGAAATTGGCTCGCTTTTTTGAAGTGGAATCAGCCTTAATTTATAATTCTGGTTACGATGCGAATGTTGGATTTTTTAGTTGTATTCCGCAACGTGGAGATACAGTTTTGTACGATGAATATATTCATGCAAGTGTAAGAGATGGCATTCGAATGAGTTTTGCCGACTCTGTTTCCTTTAAACACAATGATTTAGGTGATTTAGAACGGAAAATTGAAAAGTTATCAGGGACAATTTATGTTTCCATAGAATCTTTGTATTCCATGGATGGAGATATTGCTCCATTGAAAGAAATAGCTCGGATTTGTCATAAATACAAGGCTTATTTGGTTGTTGATGAGGCGCATGCGTCAGGTGTTTTTGGTGAGCATGGAAAAGGATTAGTGGATCAAGAAGGAATTAAAGAAGTAGTTTTTGCTCGCTTGGTTACTTTTGGAAAAGCCTATGGTTCACACGGAGCAGCTGTTTTAGGAAGTCAAGAATTAATTGATTATCAGATAAATTTTTCAAGATCATTTATTTACACAACGGCATTACCTCCTGAAAGTTATAATCGGATTGGGAAAGTAATTGATTATAGTCAAAATGAAACTCAGCGAACTCGATTGCAAGAAATAATTACCTGCTTTAGAACGATATTTAAGAAATTTAATTTTACCTCCGATATTCATTCCCCGATTCAATTGTTGGAGATTGGAGATGTAGAGCGAACAAAAGAGTTAGCCTTTCAATTGCAAGCTGTAAATTTTGGAATTAAGCCAATTTATTCTCCAACAGTCCCAAAAGGAAGAGAAGGTCTCCGAATTTGTTTGCATAGTTTTAATACTATAGATGACTTAAATCAATTGTATATGATGTTATTATCTGTATGATTTTAGATGTTGATGGTATAATTATTTTTGAATTTATACTATTTTCACTTTGAATTTCCTGGTAGAATTTCGATTTAGCTTTGGTTAAATTGGAATTTTATTCCAGTATTATCAAAGGTCAATTGGTATTACAAACAAGTTGTTACCGATATTGATAGATCTGTATCCAGTCTAAGAGTAATGTTCTTCGTAAACTATTTAGGGTTAGTGATTCAATGTTAATGACTTGATATTCTGTGTGTTTTTGAGAAATAATTTATGCGCTTTTGTTTATTGTTATTTTGTATAATGTTTTTAGTTTAAACTAATAATAAATAAATAGTTTGAACTATGTGTTTATTATTTAAATTATGTTTAGTTTTGATTTAGTAATCAAACTGTTAAACTTCCTTCAGTAGAAAAAGGAAAAACTAAATTATTTTAAAATGAAAAAGACATTTATTTATCTATCATTTGCTTTAATAGGAGGGCAAGCATTTTCACAAACAACGACTTTAGGTAATACATTGTCAGGAGTTTTACCGGCAAGTCCAAATCAATTTCTAGGTTCAAGTAATGCTTCTGATTTAATTTTTAAAACAAATGGTTTTGAACGAATGAGAATTTTATCTTCATCATTAGCTTCTTCAGCGGCTAGTCCAACTGGTTATTATGGAATAGGAATAGGAACTTCAACTCCAACAGCTGGGTTTCATTTACACCAACAAATTTTTAAATTAACTGGTAATACAACAGCTGGAGGACCAAATATTATTTTTGGAGGAAGTGCAGTAACTTCAGGTGGAGAATGGGGAATTGAATATAACGCATTTACTGCAGGAAAAGAAGGATTGAATTTTTGGAAACCATCTGGAGCGATAGGAGGATCTACAAACTACAATTTATTTTTACATTCAGCGACTGGTTTTGTTGGTATTAATACAAATAACCCAAGAGTTAGTTTAACTGTTAATGGTTCTGCATTGTTTGGAGATCCAGGTGTTGTAACAACTGGATTTGCAGGAGTACAGATTCACAATAAAGTATTGAAATTAACAGGGAATTCTGGTTCAGGTCAATTGACTTTTGGGAATACGAGTCCTTTGTCAACAGGAGATTGGGGAATTGAATATAATAATTTCGTAGCAGGAAAAGAAGGATTGAATTTTTGGAAACCAAGTGGCTCAGCTGGTGGGTTTGGTAATTATTATTTGTTTTTACACAATTCTGGTCGTGTTGGTATTAATACAAATAATCCAACGGCTCAATTTACAGTCAATGGAACATGCTTAATTGGTTCAGAAAACACGCAATTACCAGTAGGTTATAAATTATATGTTGAAACAGGTATATTGACAGAAAAAGTTAAAATTGCAGTAAAAAACACAATTAATTGGGCGGATTATGTTTTTGAGCCGACTTACCAAAAATTAAGTCTAAAAGCATTGGAAACTTATGTGATACAAAACAAACATTTACCAAATATACCTTCCGCACAAGAAGTTTCTGAAAATGGGATAGATATGGCTGAAATGACTAATAAATTACTTGAGAAGATTGAAGAATTGACATTGTATATGATCGAACAAAATAAGAAAATAGAATTATTAGAGAAAGAGATTTCAGAAATTAAAGAATAATCGTTGAACCTTATATTAATATAAAATAGAAAAATTATGAATAATTTATTGACTTTTATATTTGTTTTAACTTCTGTTTTTATAGGTTATTCTCAATTAAGTGATTTGGATAAATCATTTTCTCAAATAGTAAAGGAGAAAACGATTTATTTTAATAATCAAAAAGCTTTATACGGTGAGGGTAAATTGTTAGAGGAAGGAAGCGAATATCAAGAATACCTTAAGTGGTATGAATATTGGAAAACAAGATTAACGCCAGAAATGTCTGTAAAACAATATTATGAATATTTATCGACGGTTAAAAATACAAAATTAACGAAGTCGGTGGGTAATCTCGATAATTGGACAGAATTAGGACCATTTGATAAGCCTATCGCAGGGATTAATGATATTGGAAATGGAGGGAGTGATAGAGGTATTGGAATCATTCATTCGTTAATAGTAAATAAAATAAACCCAAATAAACTTTTAGCATTTTCAAGAGCTGGAGGTTTATACTATTCTATGGATAAAGGACAGAATTGGTCAAATGCTGGATCTGATAAATGGTGGAGATCAGGTTGTAGCGGAATGGCTTTTGCACCAAATAATGAAACTACTTGGTATGGAGTGTCAAACGTTGGTGGTACGCATTATTGGCAATATGCACCTATAGGAGATGGTGGGGTTTATAGAACAGACAATTCAGGTTTAAATTGGTCTATTATTGGTGATAAATATGATTTCAATACTGACCCGGCTGTTGGTGCATCTTTACTTGTTTTAGGCTTGAAAATAGACCCATTACATCCAAATATTGGTTATCTAGCTACAAATGCAGGATTGTATAAAAGTAACAATATTAATGATGTTACACCTTCAAATGTTGTATGGGTAAAAGTTTTATCCGATTATATTGAAGATATAGAATTTAAAACCGATGCTTCAAATTTATTGATTGTTTCACGTAAAAATTCAGCAGGTTTATGTGTTATTTCTACATCAGTTGATCAAGGTGTGTCTTTTGTTGATTTAATTAGTCAACCTTTTTTATCGTCAACAAATTTAGTAGTAATAGAAGTTTCAGATAATAATCCAAATTTATTATTTATCAAAGATGCTGCTAGTATTACAACCCTTAGAATATATGACTTTGTGACTCAAGTTTGGACCACAAAATATACGTTTAATAATCAAGTCGGTTGGGGACATGGATTGGGTGTGTCTAATTTTAATGCCAATATAATTTATGTTTCAAATTATGACAGGTTTATGAAATCGACGGATGGTGGAACTACTTTTAATACGGTAGAACTCTCAAATGCATCGACACGTTATCATGCAGATGTTGAGGATATTGTTACGCCTCCAGCATCATGTACAACGTGTTCAAATGAAGTTTATGTTACAACGCATGGAGGTGTCAATTATTCAAATGATAATACAGCAACACTTTCAACTAGAAGTAGTGGGTTAGGGATTGCAAAGATTCAAGGTACAAGTAATTCAGTTTTGAATCCAGAAAAGATTTCTTTAGGTTTAGATCATGACGGGTCTGTTTTGAGTAATGGGATATTTTCTCAAAATTGGACTCCTGAGTGGAAAACGATTTATGGAGGAGATGGTGGTAGTACAACTATAGATAACTCAAATTCAAACGATATTTGGTGTTCTAGAAATTCAAATTCCCCAGCTTCATATTCTACTAATATGGGAAGTAGTTTTGTTGGTACAGATTTTCCATTGACAAACGATTTTTATGTAGCCGTATATCAAAATAAACAATTTTCAAATATTGTATATACAAAAGGAAGGTCATCAATCGATAATGCCTATGAGGAAATATACAGATCTTCTAATTACGGTATAGGAGCATCTAGTGTTGAACAGATTTCAGATTTTAAAACCTTATCAGGATTGCCAACTGGTCAATGGATTTGGGGTGTCTATCCAGCTGAATCGAATCCAAATTTTTTATACACATTTGTCAATTCAAATTCACCTAATTGGATAACTCATTTTTATAAAAATTCAAATATTTTAAGCGATGCGACAAGCGTAAAAAATAGCTGGGTTGAATTACCTTTTCCAAGTAGTTATATTATGCAAGCAGTAGATACTAAAGATGCTAATATAGTTTACTTTAGTGAAGGAGGAACTATTTGGACTCCTGATTTTAAATTGTATAAAATTAATTGTACAACTCCATCTACAGCTTTAAGTACTCAAATTGATATTGCAGGAGATTTACCTGAAATCGCAATTAATTCTTTTGTTTTAGAAAAAGGTACAAATGGAGGAATGTATGTGTCTTCAGAATTAGGAGTTTATTATACCGATAATTTCAATATTATAAGTACTTCATCAACGGCTATTAATTATCATTGGATTAAGATAGGAAGTAATTTACCAAATATTCCTTTGGGAAAATTGGAAATAAATTATATAGCTAATAAAATAAGAGTTAGTACGCCTGGTCGAGGTATTTGGGAACATGATTTATTTTGTCCGAATACTACATCAGGAAATTATTCAGGAACTCAATCAACTAGTAATTATTATCAAGTATATAATGAAATTAATTCAACAGCAACGATAGCAAGTAATACTTCAATTACTTATAGAGCTGGTACTTATATTCTTTTGAATCCTGGATTTAATTCAACTCCGAGTAATAATGGAACTGCTTTTTTTGAAGGATATATTCATCCATGTATGTATGTTGGAAGTTCTCCTAATTTGAAAAAAGGAAATAATACTGAAAATATTGAAAATTTATCACAGAATGAAAATTTGAAGATAAATTCTGAAATTACAATTTTCCCAAATCCTTCTGAAAGTAATTTTACGCTGAATATTGAGAATGATGAAAAATATGATATATTCATTTATAACAATATGGGTACAGAAGTTTATAAATTATCAAATGTTGAAGTGAAAAACTTTGAAATTGATGGTGCAAAGCTTCAAAGTGGAATTTATATTGTTAGATGTGTAAATAATCATGATTTCAAATCTATAACATTTATTAAGAAGTAATTTTTTTTTAAAAGGCTGTTATTTAACAAATTGAGGTTAATAACAGCCTTTTTTTTAAATCAATTTTTAAAATTTACTTTTATACCGATTGACCTGAAAAATATCTGGTAAATTCAAAGTGAAAATGGTATAAGTTCGATTAAAATTCCATCCCTAAATTTTAATTAAATTTGAAAGAACAAGATGTGTTTTTGGAGGTTTAAAGTGATAGTTTGAGTTTGTCAAAAGAAACTAAATTAAGAAGACACAACGAATACGTTTTGAATTTAATTGAAAAGCTTTTAGTATATTTCACCTATAAAAAGCGATTTACTACCCAAGAGCCTCTTGAAATAGCACGCTATTCTTTCAGGTTTTTTAGTCGTAATTTACTGTTTATAGGCGATCTGAGTGCAAAATTTTTATCGAACTCAGATTTTTACATCAAAATAAAAATAGACACGATGAAATTTTTTTCTTTTTTACTGATAATAATCTTTGCGGTTGCTTGTAAAAACAAAGAGCAAATTCAATTAGAAAATTTCATTAAACAACTACCTAATGATTCGCTAATTACGATTAATACATACGATGGAAGTAATCAAGTCGTTCACCCAGATGTATTATTTCGAAATAACAAATTGTTAATGGCAATAACACCTTATCCATTTTATGAGGATTCTTTAGAAAATCCATGCTTATACTTAAGTAATAATGGATTAAGATTTAATGAATTTTCAAAAAACATAAATCCTTTAGTTCAAACTCCAAAAATTGATCATAATTGTGACCCAGATATTTTATATGATAATCAAGGAAATTTATATCTTTTTTATTTAGAGACTCTAAGGCCTTTTTCAAATAGAATCATTCGACTTAAACGAAATAAAGGTTGTTCAAAATTTAGTAAAAAAATAGTGCTGAATTATAACCTCATGAAAAATGAGCAAATTAAATTATCACCTGCTATAACTCAGAATATGAGCGATCAGTCTTATTATTTGTTTTTTGTAAATTGGGATAGGAAATCGTATAGAAATAACATTGAAATGATTAAATCAAACAAAATAGATGTATTCAGTAAAAAAAATACAAAAAATGTAAATGTAAAAATGCCTCAAAATTTTACTCCTTGGCACTTAGATGTTATTTCTTCAAATGATAAATATTATTTATTAATCAATGGTTTTTTTGGCTTACAAAAAAATGATGAATATGGTTTGTTTTTAGTTGAAAGTAATGATTTGAAAACATGGAGAAATGGTAAAATTATTATGAAAGATGCTGACGTTCCTGATGAACAGATTAATTATATCTATAGATCTACAGGTTTGATTACAAATGATACTTTAGCATTGTGGTATTCTTATTTCACTCATTCAGATAAAGCAAAATTAGGGTTTAAAAAACTAGCACTCAAATAGCCAGAGATCAAATCATAAATTCAAAAAATTTTCAATAATAAGTTTTCCTTCAGGTGTTAAAACTGATTCAGGATGAAATTGAACACCGTAAAGTGGTAATTTTCGATGTTCGATTGACATGACAACATTATTTTCAGATTTCGATGTAACAATTAAATGAGGATTGTTTTCAAATGAATTAACGCTCCAGCTATGGTATAATCCGGCGTAAAAGGGAGACTGAATTTTTTGAAATAGAAGAGAGGTTTGTTCAAAAAATATTTGTTCTTGAATACCATGTTTGACAATGTTTAAATTGCAAAGAGTTTCATTAAAAAACTCCGCTAAAGCCTGCATGCCAAGGCAAACACCTAATATCGGCTTTCGCGTATGATATTCTTTGATTACCTCCAACATTCTTCCCGCTTCTTCAGGAAGTCCTGGACCAGGTGAAAGAATTATTTTGTCAAAAGCTTCGATTTCTGAAAGCTCGAATTGGTCATTTAACTTGACACAGACTTCAATATCAAAACTTTCTACATAATGCGAAAGATTGTAGGTAAATGAATCGTAATTATCTAAAATGAATACTTTCAATGCAATTTGCTTTAAAATTCTTAAACTTGTAACAAAGTTAACGATAACTGAGAGAATATTATATTATTTTTCGTTGTCAAATTAAGATATATAAAATGAAAAAAGCTGTTCAGATTTCAGGTGCACCAGCTCCTATAGGACCGTATAGTCAAGCTATATTAGCAAATAATACGTTATACGTTAGTGGACAAATTCCGTTAAATCCTGCAAATGGAGAATTAGTGATTGATTCAATTCAGCATGCAACACATCAAGTGTTAAAAAATATTTTTGCCTTATTAGCGGAAGAAGGAATGAACGAAGATAATGTTGTGAAATGCAGTATTTTTTTGAAAGATTTAAATGATTTTGCCATAGTGAATGAAATTTATGGTAGCTATTTTAAAAACATCCCTCCTGCAAGGGAAACTGTCCAAGTGGCAAAATTACCCTTGGATGTTCCAATTGAAATTTCATGTATAGCTGTTAAATAGAAACTAGATATTAGAAGTTAGATGCTAGAAATTAGATGTTAGAAGAATTAATCTAGTGTCTAGTATCTAAGGTCTAAAATCTATAAAATAAATGAGTAATCCATTCAAACATAAATTAAGTGTTATCATTGTAAATTACAATGTTGAATACTTTTTGGAACAATGTTTAAATTCAGTGCGTAAAGCATTAGACAAAGTTTCAGGAGAAGTGTTTGTAGTGGATAATAATTCCATTGATGGTTCTGTGGAAATGGTTGCTCAGAAATTTCCTGAGGTGAATTTAATTGCAAATAAAGACAACAGAGGTTTTTCGAAAGCAAATAATCAAGCTATATTACGTTCAAATTCAGAATACATTTTATTATTAAATCCTGATACTGTTGTTGAGGAAGATACTTTTCAAAAAGTGATAGAATTCATGGATAAACACACTGAAGCTGGAGGTTTAGGGGTTCGTATGTTGGATGGGAAAGGGAATTTTTTGCCAGAATCGAAAAGAGGCTTACCAACACCAGCGGTTGCATTTTACAAGATTTTTGGTTTCTCACGCTTGTTTCCAAAATCAAAAAGATTTGGACAATATCATTTAGGGAATTTAAGTGAATTTGAAACCAATGAAATAGATGTATTGAGTGGCGCTTTCATGTTCATGCGAAAAGAGGCGTTAGACAAGGTTGGATTATTGGATGAGGCATTTTTCATGTATGGTGAAGATATTGATTTGTCCTACAGAATTCAATTAGGGGGCTATAAAAATTATTACTTTCCAGAAACCAGAATTATTCATTACAAAGGAGAGAGCACAAAGAAAAGTTCGGTTAATTATGTTTTTGTTTTTTACCGTGCAATGGTCATTTTTGCCGAAAAACATTTCTCTCAAAAAAATGCAAAATTATTTTCATTTTTAATTAATTGTGCGATTTATTTTAGAGCTTCTTTGGCAATTTCAGCACGTTTTATTCAAAAAATTACGCTGCCAATCATTGATGCTACGTTTATTATTGGAGGATTGTTTGCATTGACTAATTATTGGAAAATGGCAAATATTGAATTTCCACAAAATATCATAAATTACAGCATTCCAGCTTATTCAATCGTTTGGATTTTTAGTGTGCTGTTTTTAGAAGGGTACGATTCGCCACTTAAATTACAGCGTTTCATAAAAGCACCATTAATTGGAACTTTGTTGATTTTGGTAATATATGGTTTGTTGCCTAAAGAATGGCAATTTTCAAGATTGTATATTTTAACGGGAACAATATGGATTTCAGTTTATTATATCCTTTCAAGGATTTATCTACATTTTGCTTTTGGTCAACGATTTGGCTTGTTGTCGAATAGAAATAAAAAGTTTGTTATAATTGGTTCAAAAGAAGAAGCGATAAGAGTTAGTCAAATTATTCAACAGACAAATTCAAAAATAGAGAGTATTCAATTTGTATCAGCAAATGAAGAAAAAGACAGTTTTTTTATTGGTTCTTTAAATCAATTAGACCAAGTAATTTATATTCATAAAATGGATGAGGTAATCTTTTGTGCAAAGGATAATTCAGCGCAAACGATAATTAATTGGATGTCTAAAATTAGTTCACCCGATATTGATTTTAAAATAGCTCAACCCGATAGTGTTTATTTGATTGGGAGTAATTCTGTAGATACAGCAGGAGATTTATATGTGCTAAATATTAATTCAATTTCAACGAAATCAAACATTCGAAATAAGAGAACGTTTGACTTCATTGTATCTTCAATAATAATCGTTATTTGTCCTATTTTGTTGTTCTATTTCAAAAATAAAAAACAATTTTTAAAGAATATTTTACAAGTTTTTGTCGGTAAAAAGACAATAGTTGGTTATCAATTTAATCAAGATGTAAGCGATGTTCAACTACCGAAAATTAAGCCTGGAATTCTTTCTCCTGCGGATGTGTTTAGAAATCAAGGAGAAACGGTTGTGGATAAATTAAACTTAATATATGCCCGTGATTATTCTATTCGAAAAGATATTCGCATATTAAGGAACGCGTGGAAAAAAATGGATCGAAAATAGTCTAGTTTATCTATCGTCTTATTTCTAATTTTTATAAATCTAATTTCTATTTCAGTTTTACTATTGTTTTAAACGATTTTTACCTTACTTTTGCAAACGAAAATAATTGAATACCATTATAACTATGGCACAAATTGAGATTAGACTTCCAAAAATGGGAGAAAGTGTAACCGAAGCAACGATTACAAACTGGTTAAAAAATGTTGGAGATACTGTAAACTTGGATGAACCATTAGTTGAAGTAGCAACAGATAAAGTTGATAATGAACTTCCTTCAGAGGCTGCAGGTGTTTTGATTAAACAGCTTTTTACTAAAGATCAAGTTGCCCAAGTTGGTGATGTTATAGCAATTATCTCTACTGATGGAGAAGGAGCGGTTTCAACTGAACCAGCAAAAGAAGTTTCTTCCCCAAGCGTTTCCGTTCAAGAAATAACTCAAAATATAGAAGCGGCTCATTCAAACGGATCTGCTGAAACAATACACAAAAATGGTCCTTCAGGAAAATTTTATTCTCCGTTAGTTCGAAGTATTGCTGAAAAAGAAGGTATTTCAATTTCAGAATTAGAAACATTAGAAGGTTCAGGTCAAGCAGGAAGAGTTACTAAAAAAGATATTTTAAATTTAGTAGATAATAGAGGAAATGTTGTTGCTGCGCCAATTACAAAAGCGGAAGTTGCAACTCCTGTTACACAATCTGCTCCAGTTGTTCCTGCATCAAGTGGTTTCTTAGCAAATATTAAAGAACCAGTTGTAAATGCAAATCCAGGTGATGAAATCGTTGAAATGGATCGTATGCGTAAAATTATCGCTGAACACATGGTGATGTCAACGCATGTTTCTCCTCACGTTACTTCTTATGTTGAAGCGGATGTAACAAATATTGTTAAGTGGAGAAACAAAGTGAAAAACGAATTCATGAAAAGAGAAGGTGAAAATATTACTTTTACTCCAATCTTTATTGAAGCAATCGCAAAAGCAATCAAAGATTTCCCAATGATTAATGTTTCAGTAAGCGGAACAAATATCATTATCCGTAAAGATATTAATATTGGAATGGCAGCAGCTTTACCAACAGGAAATCTGATCGTTCCGGTTATTAAAAATGCAGATCGTTTAAATTTAGTAGGTTTAACTAAAAAAGTGAACGAACTAGCAAATAATGCTCGTAACAACAAATTAAAACCTGAAGATATTCAAGGCGGAACATACACTGTTACAAATGTTGGGACGTTTGGAAATGTAATGGGAACTCCAATTATTAATCAACCACAAGTTGCTATTTTAGCTTTAGGGGCAATTCGTAAAGTTCCAGCTGTAATTGAAACGCCAGAAGGAGATTTAATCGGTATTCGTCAAAAAATGTTCTTGTCACATTCTTATGACCATAGAGTTGTAGATGGGGCACTAGGAGGACAGTTTGTAAGAAGAGTTGCAGATTATTTAGAACAATTTGACCCAAATAGAGAATTTTAATTAGAATAATATTAAATTTGTAAAACCCTCAGATAGATTTAACTGGGGGTTTTTATTGTTATAAACTATGAAGAATTTAATTTTAATACTATTTATTGTTTTAAATGGGTCATTCATTTTTGCACAAAAAAATGAAATGCAAATAAGAAAAGATGCTAGAACTCTTTCAGAATTTGATTTAGTAGCAGAATGTTCTCAATTAATAGGGGATGGATATTTGTATTATGCAGAAATATTAACGGATAAATTATTAGAATTTCAACCTGAAAGTTCAAATTACAATTATAGAAAAGGATTTATTATATTAAATTCGAGAAAAAATGCAGCAGAAGCAATTCCTTATTTGGAAAAAGCTATTTTGAAAACACATAAAAATTATGATTTATTCTCAACGTCAGAACAAAACGCTGCATTGGATGCTTTTTATCATTTAGCTAAAGCTTACCATGCTGATGGTCAAATTGATAAAGCGATATTGAATTACAATCGATTTATAGAAGTTACGCAAAAAAAATCACCTTCAATTGGAGACGCTCAACTTTGTTTGATTCAATGCGAAGTTGCTAAAAAATTGATGGAAAATCCTAAAAATGTCAAAGTTATTAATCTTGGGGAAGAGGTAAATACTTCTTTCCCAGAATATTCTCCGTTTATTTCTTTGGATGGATCGGCTTTGTATTTTACATCGAGAAGATCTTGGGAAGAGCATTCAACAGAACAGTTTAAAGACCCAACTTTGAATGAATACCATGAAGATATTTATGTGTGTTATAAAGATGAAAAAGGTGAATGGTCAAGTCCAACACGTTTAGATTTTTGTGAAGATGAAAGAAATGAAGCGTCTATTTCTGTGAGTCCAGATGAAAGAAGAGTTTATATTTACCAAGACAATAAAGGTGGAGGAGATATTTTTTATTCTGATTTTAAACTAAATTCATTTACAGAGATTAATGATTTGAAATATTCCGGAGTGAATACAGCAAGTTGGGAAACGCATTGTACCATGACAATTGATGGTTTGAATATGTATTTTGTATCCAATAGACCTGGAGGCTTAGGAGGAAGAGACATTTATAGAATTGTAAAAATGCCTGATGGATCATGGAGTTTACCTCAAAATTTAGGACCAACGATTAATACCCCTTATGATGAAGACTGCCCTTTTATCGCAGCTGATAATAAAACACTTTATTATTCTAGTAATGGACCTGAAAGTATGGGGTTATTTGATATTTTTATGACAATTAGAGATGAGGATAATGTTTGGCAAACACCTATAAATGTTGGTTATCCAATAAATTCTACGGGGGATGATGTTTTTTATACAACAACAGTAGATGGGTATAAAGGATATTTGACTTCGGATCGAAAAGGAAGTTTTGGAGAAAAAGATATTTATGAAATACAAAATGATTATTTAGGAACGCCAAATGTAACGGTATTAAAAGGGAAAATCCGAACAGTAAGAAATACTCCAATTCCGCAAGATATTGTAGTGACATTGAAAAACATCAGTTATGCTGAAAAACCAGAAGTAAGTGTTCATCCTCGCTTACGAGATGGTTCATTTTTCAGTTCTTTAGAGCCATGTTCGGAATATGAAATGATATTTTATTCAAAAGAAGGAACCTTAGAATTGTATCGAGAGAAGTTTTCAACAAGTTGTGAAAAACGGTATGAAGAAGTTCGGAAAGAAGTCATGTTGAAATCAGATGAATTGAAATTCATTCCTATTATGGTTTATGGTTTAAGTGGTGTCATTGAAGATAAGAAAACACATCAACAAATAGATGGAGCTCACGTTGAAATTGTTGCGTATTCTGCAGGTACAGTTATTGATGTAAAAGATACTGATAAAACGGGTTATTTTGTATCAAATGTTGCGAATGATTATTATTTTGGAGATTCTTTAAAATTAAAATTTAAAGTTTCTAAAGAGGGATATTTAACACAAACATTTGATTTTACATATTTACTTGATTCAAATTCAAAAATTGAAGTAAAATATGAATTGGAAAGAAATGAATTGGGAATGGATCTGGCGAAAGTTTTAGATTTAAAACCAATTTATTTTGATTTAGGAAAATTTAATATTCGTGCAGATGCTAAAATCGAATTGGATAAAATTGTCAAAGTGATGAATGATAATCCTACAATTCATGTTGAATTAGGCTCGCATACCGATTGTAGAAGTTCAGCAACATTTAATTTAGCTTTGTCTGATAAGAGAGCAAAAACTTCGGCAGATTATATCAAAAAAAGAATTTCGCATCCAGAAAGGATAACTGGTAAAGGTTATGGTGAAACGAAGTTAGTGAACCAATGTGAATGTGAGGGAGAGAAAGTTACACCATGTTCGGAAGCAGAACATCAAGCGAATAGAAGAACAGAGTTTAATGTAGTCAAAAATTAGTTTGCTTTTTTATCGTCTTAAACTCGTTTGATAAACTTTTTTTAAGTTGAAAATAAAGGCTGTATAAAGTTTTATATAATGAAGTAGTTTGTCAAATTGTAGTATTTTCAGCAGGGGAGAATTATTGCTTTTCAAGCCTTGTTCCAGTTTTATTGTTGGATTCAATTTATGAAATCACGAACGATAATTTTAAAGAATGAAGCTAATTTTTGAGATAACAGAGGAATAATTTTAGATATAAATTTTAGACCAAGAAATCAAAATAAAATTATCCCTTTTTGATTAATTTAAAGATTAAACAATATATTTTTTGTTATATTTACGTCACTAAGTTACTATATGAAAAAAATATTATTTACACTGTTTGTTGCAATTTCGTTTGTTGCATTTAATCAAAAAACAGAGTTAGAAGTTCGTAAAATGGCAAATACTTATTCAGAACAAGAATTAGTTTTTGAAAGTTCTACGATGTTATCCAATAATCAATTGTTTTTAGCTGAAATCCTTGTAGATAAATTACTAACGATAAAGCCTGAAAGTTCAAATTATAATTATAGAAAAGGTTATATTTTACTATACTCGAAGTCTGATTATTTAGCTGCTATGGTTTGTTTCAAAAAAGCCATTGAGAACACCAGTGTAAATTATGATTTGTATTCAGTTAATGAAAAAAATGCTTCAATTGATGCTTTTTACCATCTTGGTAAATGCTATCATTTGAATTTTGAATTAGAAAAAGCGAAACAATATTATAATCAATTTTTAATTACTTCAAATGTAAAATCAGATTTAATTTATAAAGCGCATACATCTGTTCTTCAATGTGATGTAGCAAAAGCTTTAATGGCTCGCCCCAAAAAAGTTACCGTAAAAAATATAGGGGCTCAAATAAATACAATTTATCCAGAATATTCTCCTGTAGTTTCTTTAGATGGATCGGCAATATATTTTACTTCCAGAAGACCATGGGCAAATGGAGAAACAGATGGTATGAGAGATGGATTGAACAATGATTATCCAGAGGATATTTACGTTAGTTACAGTGATGAAAAGGGAGGTTGGACGACTCCGATTCGTTTAGATTTTTGTGAAGCAGAAAGAAATGAGGCGACAATTGCTGTAAGTTCTGATGAAAAACGAATTTACGTATATCAAGATAGCAAAGGAGGAGGAGATTTATTCTATTCTGATTTTGGAACCAATTCATTCACGGAAATTAAAGATATTAATTACTCAGGTGTGAATTCAGAGAGTTGGGAAACGCACTGTACAATGACAACTGATGGACTAAATATGTATTTTGTATCGGATAGACCAGGAGGAATGGGAGGAAGAGATATTTACAGAATTGTGAAATTACCAGATGGGTCATGGAGTTTACCTCAAAACTTAGGTCCTAATATTAATACTTCGAATGATGAAGATTCACCATTTATAGCGAGTGATAATAAAACGTTATATTATTCAAGTAATGGACCTCGAAGTATGGGTGGTTTTGATATTTTTGTTTCTATCAGAGATGAAGATAATGTGTGGGGAGAATCATTAAATCTGGGGTATCCAATTAATTCTGTTGGAGATGATATTTTTTATACAGCAACTATTGATGGATTAAAAGGATATATGACCTCTTTTAGGAAAAATGGATATGGTGAAAAAGACATCTATGAAATTCAGAATGATTATATAGGTAGAAATAATATAGCAGCATTAAAAGGGCATATCATTACAGTTGGTGGTAAACCACTACCTTTGGATATTAAAATTACTGTTTCTTGTGTAAATTGTGAAGAAAGTATGACTAATTCCACTTCGCCACGTTTAAGAGATGGAACCTTTTTTAGTTCATTATTAGAGCATTGTAGAGATTATGAATATGTGATTACATCAGAATCAGGTCAAAAAGAACTATTCAGGGAAGTTGTTACTACAAAATGTGAAAATGAATATCATGAAATTTATAGAGAAATTCTTTTAGATGTTGACCAAATGAAAGTAATTTCAGCTACAACACCTCAAAAAGAAACTCAAACTAAAGTTGACTCATCACTTATTGCTAGAAAAGATGAATTAAATTTAAAGGAAACAGGTGTCAAAGAATTGTTAAATAATAATAACAATTTGAAAGATTTTGAAATGATACACTATTTTGGTTATAATGCCAATGTATTGACTGTTAACAGCGGAGATTTAAATGTTTTTTTAAAACAAATTGAAGCTCAAATGTTAAAAGGAGGAAGAAAACAAATGGTTATTATTATTGAAACTTCGGCGTCTAAAGTTCCTACGAAAACTTATAAATCAAACGAACAATTATCAGAATTACGGGCGAAGAACATTCAAAAAGAATTATTAAATTATATTGCTCAAAATCCAAATTTAAAAGGAAAAGTTTCAGTTAAGATAAACAAAATGATTGTCGATGGTCCAGCTTATGAAAATGATGCTTTAAATAGAAAAAAATACCAAAAATTTCAATTTGTATATTTGAAAACAGAATAAATAAAATTATGTTAGGTAAAAAAATTACGATTGCAATAGATGGATTTTCTTCATGTGGAAAAAGTACGCTAGCAAAAGCATTAGCAAAACAATTAGACTATATATTTATTGATACTGGAGCAATGTATCGAGGGATTGCTCTTTTTTGCATTCAAAATTCTTTAGTAGAAAACAATGAAATATTAAAAGAAAAATTATTGAATTGTTTAAATCAAATAGAATTACATTTCGAATTATCTAAGGAAACGTCGTATCCAGAATTATATTTAAATAAGCTAAATGTTGATTCTCAAATAAGAAGTTTAGAAGTTTCTTCATTGGTTTCTAAAGTTGCTTCCATTATGGAAGTTCGAAAAAAAATGGTTAAAGCCCAAAGAAAAATGGGTGAAAAAGGAGGGATTGTAATGGATGGAAGAGATATTGGTTCGGTAGTTTTTCCAAATGCTGAATTGAAATTATTTATTACTGCTGCTCCTGAAATTCGAACTCAGAGAAGGTACTTAGAACTAAAAAAAGTGAATCCAACCGTATCGATAGAAGAAATAGATCGAAATTTGAAGGAAAGAGATTTTTTGGATTCAACAAGAAAAGAAAGTCCCTTGATTCAATGCGATGATGCAATTGTTATTGATAACTCTAACTTAAATCCAAAAGAACAGTTAGATTTTGTATTAAAATTAGTGAATGAAAAAATAAAATAGTTACTTAAAAAAAGTTTTATTTTTTTAAAATAATAACAAAAAACAATGTTATTACAAAAATTACTCTATTTTTGTGTTTAGAATTAACAGATAAATAGTATTACAATGCAATCATTAGGTAAAATTACTGAAGAATTAATTAATAGAAGCCCTTTTTTAAGGGAAGCTATGGCTGAAAATTTAATAAATATTTCTTCTTTAGCACGAAAATTAAAACCTGAAATTGAAGAGATTTTTAAGAAAGAAGTCAATGAAGGTGCAATTGTAATGGCTATTAAACGAATGCCTCCGGGATATTATCACCAATTAGAATTAAAAATCAAAAATGTAATGGGTGAAATAGGCGATCTTCTTGTAAGAAGTAATTTAGCCGATTTTACATTTAAAAATTCTGAAACTTTAAAAGAGCAACAATCAAAATTGATGAATTTGTTAAATAAAGAAACAGATAGTTTTTTTACAATTTGTCATGGTATTACAGAGACAACTTTTATCGTTAGTTCGAATCATATTGAAGTAATAAATGAGTTGTTTAAAGAAGAAAAATTGACCTCTCATTCGAAAAATTTAGCCTCTGTTAGTGTGAAATTACCACCTATTAATTCTGAATTACATGGAATTTATTATTATTTATTGAAACATTTGGCATGGGAAGGGATAAATATTATTGAGATTGTTTCAACTTCAAATGAATTTACATGTGTGGTATCTCAAGTTGATATTGATAGAGCTTTTACGATTTTAATGAAGTTGAAAAGAGATAATTCACTTTAGAATTCTAGGGAATGCTAATTGTCACAAATTAATTTCCCAACACCATAAATATTTGATTGAACACTAGATGGAGAACCTTTGTAATAGAGGTCTCCATTTTTTTTGATTTCATATTTAAACTTTGAAAAGCTCGTGTTAATTTTCACAGGTGCAGATGAATTTGTAATAACTCCAATTGAATCAACAATGTCAAGATTATAAGTATTGCAAAAACCATTTCCATTAATGGTAAACATACCGAAATTTACTTTTCCTGAAAGTGTAAAATCACCATTTCCTCCTGTAACCAATGCTTTGATTACTTTAGAATCGATATTGAGATTTACAGAACCAGCACCATCGCATACAGACAATGCAAAATATTCAAATTTTAATTGACCAATATTTGTAAGGTTTTCAGTTCCTGTATATTCAATGTTTTGTAAAGATGTAAAGTGAATTTCAGCAGTTACTTTTTTAGAGTAATTTCTTAAAAAATTACATCTGTTTTTATTCTTGATTTCAATAATATTGTCAGCATAATCAATTTTTATTTCATTCAATAAATTTTTGCCACCTTTTAGTATTACTTTATTTGTTGAATCTTGAATTAAGATATATTTTACATTCTCATATAATTTTAATTTATCGAAGTTTTCGAATGTTAGTTCTTTTAATGTATCAATTCCAATAAATTTAAAACATTTTCTGTCTTCCGGTTTTTTACAGGCAAGTAAGAGTAAACTTATTGTTAATAATGTCAAATATTTCATTATTTTCCGTATTTAAAAGTGTAACCAATTCCAGATTCAAAATAATCGGCACTTGCAAAATGTGATTTTAGCACAAAGTTAAAAAACACACCGTTTTTCATGAAATACCGCATCCCAACTCGATGGTATAAGAATGATTCAGGCTGATATTTGTCACGTAAATAAACCCCCATTCCTAAAACAAAATGAACTCGATCTAATGGAAGTAAATAACCTGTAAAAAAACCTACTTGTAGAATATCTAATTGCGTTTTTGAAATGTCGGGTTTGTATGCTAATGTTGATTGTTTCGAAAAAACATCAAAAGCAAATTCAATTCCGACCTTTGGTTTGAAAAACTTTCGTGCAAAAAGACTAAGTGCATAAATCGGATATTTTCGACCTTCTGTTGGATATGTTTCTTTTGCAGAACAAATCCCAGTAACTCCAAAATTCCATTTTTGAAATGGAGAAGTATATTCTTTTATTGTGTCAAAAGCAGATGATTGTTTTATTGTATATCCGTAGCCAATACTGAAAAAAGGTAAATTGATTCCAAGATTTGGTGTTTTTGATGCTGCATTTGAACAATGTGTAATGTCAATTCCAATTGAGAAATGGTGTTTTTTAAAATCAAATCTATTCATGAGACCAATACAAATTAAGGCATTAATATGAGATCCTATTGCTGTATTTTTTGGGTCGATAATAGGGTCGTAATGCTTTGTTCCATAAGCAAATCCATTACCCAGTTTTGCAGAGAAAATATATTTGGAACGTTTCACAAATGGAAATTCAATAAATTGATAAAAACCGTAAAAATTTCCTAAAATATTTTTATTTCCAACTGAAGCTAAAAACGATGTGAAGCCAATATAAGGTTTGCGGTAATCTAAATGCCATTTTTTAGAGCCATTTGGTTGAATAAATAATGATGTTTCTTGTGCAAAAGCATCTTTTATTGCTAAATGTTCCATTGTGTTGTGGTGAGCAGCTAAAAAACCAATTTTTGTACGTGATTCTATACCCCAAGTATATTTGTTTTGCCCCAAAGCATTATAGAATATTAGAATATAAAAAAATAGAAAAATTGTTTTCATAAGGACAAATATAAAAATATTGTAATTTTAAAAATTATATTAATTAAAATTTAATACATAAATAAATGGATTCAAGATTAATTGCTTTTGAAAGACTTTTAAAAATTATGGATGATTTGAGAGCAAAATGCCCTTGGGATCAAAAGCAAACGTTAGAAACATTAAGGCATTTAACAATAGAAGAAACGTATGAGTTGTCAGATGCTATCATACAGAAAGATATGAATTCATTGAAGGGTGAAATTGGTGATTTATTTTTGCATTTAGTTTTTTATTGTAAAATAGGCGAAGAAAAAAAACAATTCAATGTAACGGATGTGCTTAATGCTGTTTGTGATAAATTAATATTTAGACATCCACATATTTATTCGAATGTAGAAGTCAAAGATGAAGAAGAGGTAAAGTCAAATTGGGAGAAATTAAAATTAAAAGAAGGTAAAAAATCGGTATTAGAAGGTGTTCCAGATTCATTGCCAGCATTAGTGAAAGCTAGTAGAATTCAAGAAAAAGTAAAAGGTGTAGGATTTGATTGGAGTAGTAAAGACGATGTATGGAATAAAGTTTTAGAGGAAATAAACGAGTTGAACATTGAAACGAATTCTAATGAATCTCAAGAAAGAATAGAAGAAGAATTTGGCGACGTACTTTTTTCATTGATTAATTACGGACGGTTTATTCATGTTAATCCAGATGATGCTTTGACGAGAACGAATTTGAAATTTAAAAAAAGATTTCAATTAATGGAGGATTTAATTCGACAGGAAAATTTAAAAATGGAAGAAATGGAATTGACTCAAATGGATGTTTATTGGGAAAAAGCTAAAAAGATCATTAAAAACAAAGTTGATTAAGAGTAGGTTTTGAATTAAATCAAGAAAAATTGCAAACCACCATTTTAATCGGATTCATCCCAGAATAAAAGAATCTTTCTGATTAAATTGTGTTTTAGGGGAAATGAACCGATAAATAAATATTTTATACCGTTCAAAGTATTTTTATGAATGGTTATTAAATATGATTTGAGAATTTGTATATTCGTCCACGAAACTAATATTTAAGAAACTAGAATTTCATGAAATTTTTTACAACATTCTTTATTACAATTTTTAGTATAGCCACTTCATATTCGCAAGACCACACGGTTAGAGGATTTGTTTATGAAAAGAAAAACGGGGAACCAATTCTTTTTGAAAAGGTAGTTTTGTTAAATGTCAAAGATAGCACTATTTACGCTGGAGCAACAACAGATGTAAATGGATTTTTCACAATACCTAAAGTTGCTATCGGAACGTATATTCTTCGTATTGATAATGACGTTTATATTAAAGTATTAGAAAAAGTTGAAGTTAAAACAGCTACAGGCATTACGAATTTAAAATTTGAATTAGTGAAGCCTGAATCTTCAATAACAGAATTAGAAGAGACTGTAATTAAAGCAGAAACACAAAGGAAAAAAACATCTCCGGACGTCTCACAAATAAAATTAGATAAAAAAGCAGTTGAAAGAATTCCAAGTATTGGTGCTGAAAATGATATTGTAGGTGCCGTTAGTGTTACACCTGGAGTTATTACAACAGGTGATCAAGGAGGTCAAATGTATGTGCGTGGAGGGACACCAATTCAGAATAAAATATTATTAGATGGAATGACGATTTATCAACCTTATCATTCAATTGGATTCTTTTCAATTTTTGAAACGGAATTGATAAAAAATGTTGATATATGTACAGGTGGTTTTGATGCTAAATACGGTGAGAGAATTTCTTCTGTTATGGATATTACTTATAAGGATGGGAATAAAAAAGAATTTGGAGGAAAGCTATCTGTTTCTCCTTTTTTAGCAAAGGTTGTCCTTGAAGGCCCTTTTAAAAAACAAAAAGATGGCTCAAGTAGTCCGTTGTCTTTTTTGTTAACAGGTAAACATAGCTTGTTAGATGCTACTTCAAAAACATTGTATCCTCGTGTTAATGATGGTAATGGATTACCATTTAATTTCACAGACTTATATGGAAAAGTAACGTATAGTGGAGGGAGTGGTTCAAAAGTTAATTTTTTTGGATTTCATTTAAAGGTTTTGATTTAGGTTTTGACTTTATTCATTTTTTAAAAGGAGGTTCTGATTTTACTTATGGATTCAATTTTGGGGGATTTAGTACAGACTATTCCACAACAAACGAATTTAAACAAGCAATTAAAGTGGAAAATTTCTCCAGCGGTTTAGGAACATATATTAGTGGGAAAATAATTAAAAATCGATGGGTAATTCAACCAAGTTTTAGAATGCAGTACTATGTTTCTTATGCAACTTTTTCACCTGAACCACGATTAGGAATGAAGTACAATGCGAATGAAAAATTAAGATTTAAAATGTCTGGAGGAAGATTTTCTCAAAATTTCACTTCTGCATCATCTGATAAAGATGTTGTAAATTTATTTAATAGTTTATTATCTGCGCCTGGTTCAGGGGATGTTCAATCCGTTTTTGTTAAAGAAAACGGAAAAGAAAAAAACATAAAAAATGGACTTCAATATGCTTGGCATGCTATTTTTGGTTTAGAGTATGATTTAGGGAAGCATATCAATATCAATTTAGAAGGATATTATAAATACTTTCCGCAATTAAGTAATATTAACTCTAATAAAATTTATGATGATGCAGCAATTGAATTTGCATCAAAACCAGACATTTTTAAAAAAGATTTTATTATTGAATCAGGGAAATCTTACGGGGTCGATTTTTTGATGAAATACTCTAAAAAGAGATTGTTTATTTGGGCTGTTTATTCGTATGGTAAATTTACAAGATGGGATGGTTTCCAAGTTTATGCACCTGTGTTTGATCGAAGACATAATATTAATGTTGTTACCTCGTATGCTTTCGGTAAGAAAAAAGATTTAGAATTAAATGTTAGATGGAATTTAGGGTCAGGGTTACCATATACTCCAAATGCTGGATTCTATCAAGGCGAAACATTTGCTAATGGTGTGTCAAGTAGTTATACAACATCGAATCCAAATTTGGTTTCGAATCAATTGGGAGGATTTAATTCTCAAAGATTACCGTATTATCATCGATTAGATATTACGATTAAAAAACAATTTATTTTTAAAAATAAAACATTTATTGAAGTAATAGGGAGTGTAACCAATGCTTATAATAGAAAAAATATTTTTTATGTAAATAGAGTTACAAGTAAGACTATTTATCAATTTCCTATTTTACCAAGTTTAGGCGTTAGTTATAAATTTTAGAGTTAATCTATAGATTTTAAGAACTAAAAAAGCGGAATTAATTCCGCTTTTTTAGTGAAAATCAGCTACTTTATTTTTATTATTCATAGAATTTTTTTAGCTTTGTTTTAGGTAATTTCTTTTGACGATTAAAATTACTAAAACAGTTTTGCTATTTATTGTTTAATCCAATTTAAACTTTTTATGATTCTATTGAATAGAGTTTTTGTAATTATTGTGTTTTTTGTTACTGCTTGCTGTAATTATTATTTAGCACAGAGTACAGCTAATTATACATTTACAACGAATTCAACCTCAAGTTTAAATGATTTAAGTTCTGGTTCAACTCAGTTGATTGCAGCGTCAAATGACGACGTAGCATCTTCTGTAACAAATATTGGTTTTGATTTCTGGATGATGGGAGTTCATTATACTCAATTCTCGGTTAATTCGAATGGGTTATTAAGATTAGGATCAACAACTGTTACTACGACAACGAATACAACAATCGGTGGGACAGCATCGGTACCGTATATTTCAGCTTTCTCTTTTGATACTAAAACGGGTTCAACAGGTAAAGTGCATTATAAATTGACGGGTTCAGCTCCGAATAGAGTTTTGACTGTTGAATGGAAAAATATGCTGGTTGGATGGAATGCTACTACGGATGATGGAGTTTATCAAATAATATTAAATGAAACAAGTGGTGTTATTCAATTTGTATATGGAACAATGGTGTATCGATATGCCCCAAGTACAACTACTGTTACTGCGGGTATCCAAAGTTCTAGTTCAAGCAATACGTATGCTACAATTAATGTAAATACGAACGCGGTATCAACAACATCATTAACAAATTATAACTTAGGTTCAACTGTTCCTACTACTTTACAAGTGAATTCTTCTTCAAACGGTTCTCGTAGAACTTATTTATTGACTCCTCCCATTCCGGCATCACCATCTTCTTTGACTGTGACAAGTATAACATCTTCTTCAATGTTGTTAGGTTGGACGGATAATTCTTCAAACGAAAATGGTTTTGTGATTTATCGTTCAGATGATGGTGGAACTACTTATAGTTTTATTAATCAAGTAGCTGCAAATTCAACTTCAAGTAGTCAAACAGGTTTAGTACCTTCTACAACTTATTTTTGGAAAGTTTATGCAGTGACTGAAGGTGGACTTAGTAATGCTTTGTCTGGTTCAGGGACAACTCTTTCACCAGGAACTTGTACAAGTACTGCAACAGGGAATTGGGGTACCTCTGCTACTTGGTCTTGTGGTACAGTGCCTACTGCCGGGGATAATGTTGTAATTGCAAATGGGCATACTGTTACCATTGATGTTACTTCTTCAGTTTGTTATAGCTTAACTGTTGGTCAAGGAACTAGCGGGATATTAAAGTTTGATGGTACAGCTCGAACGCTAACCGTAGGGTCGAATGTAACTGTTGCGTCTGGTGGAACTTTTCAAGCGAATTCAACTGGATCTCAAACGGGACACCTTGTTGCTGTTGGAGGAAATTATACAAATAACGGTACAACTGATTTTTATGTAACTTCTACTAGAGCAGCGACATTAAAATTTACAGGTAGTTCAAACGCTACTTTTTCTGGAACAGGAGCTACAACAGATCTTTATTTAATGACAATTGATAAAGGAACTTCATCGAGCTCAATACTTGAGTTAACAACTTCTAATTTTACAATTAAAGGATCAACTAGTTCAACAACAGGATTCTTGACATTAACGAATGGGATGTTAAAGGTATCAGGATCATTTACGGGAAGTCATTATGTTTTTACAGCAGCAAATTATTCAATTGGTTCGACTGCAGGTTTTTGGTTAAATAATTCGAATTTTACAGTTACTGCCCAAGCAGGGATGCTCTCATTGTATGGGAATTTAAAAATTTCAGCAGGAACATATAATATTGGAACAACAACTGATCATGATTTAGGGTTTTATGGAGGAGGTAATTTTGAAATTACAGGAGGAACTATTAATGTAGCAGAATCTGTATTTCCATATACATCATCGACTTATTATTATACGCAAAGTGGTGGAACTGTTAATGTTTGTACAGGTGCTGCTAATCCTTATAGTGGAGCGGGTTCTTTGCATTTAGATTCTTATTGTAATTTTAATATGTCTGGTGGTACAATTGTTATCCGAAATCCAAGTACTGTGGCTACAGCGTCTTCAGCGTATGATTATTATAATTTTTCAGGAACTAGAACAATTACTGGTGGAACAGTCCAATTTGGAGATGCTTCAACAGTTGGAACCAAATCGTATAAGATAAGTGGAGGATATTTTCCAGGTTTAACAATTAATAATACATCAGGAAATCATACTGTAATATTATCTACACTATCTTCAACAGCTCCTACTATTGAATTTGCTACAATATTAGCAAATAATACAACTTTGGATGCCGGAAATACTTACTCATGTGATGCATTGTTTAATGGGAATATTACAATAGGTACAGGTGCAGTATTGAATCAAAAAAATGCGATTCATACGATCAAAGGAAATTTTGCTAATGATGGTACATTTACGACAACTACAGGGACATTAATTTTTTTAGGTTCTAGTAATCAAAGTATTTCTGGAGGTTCAACTTCTTCGTTTTACAATTTGACAAATAGTAACACAAGTACAGGAATAACTTTAAGTTCTGATATTGTTGTAACAAATATCTTGGCAATGTCAGGTGCTACAGCTGATATTTTTTTAAATGGGAAGAATATTTCTTTATCCTCAACAGGAACTTTAACTGGTGAAAGTAATACCGATAGAATATATGGTATCACTGGCTCTATAACAACAACAAGAAATATAAATGCTCCAAGTGCCTTAAATGTTGCAGGTTTAGGATTAACATTAACATCAATTGCTAATTTAGGTTCAACAACAATTACTCGTACACATCGAGAATATTCGAATAGTGCTTTTACATCGATATTAAGAA
This sequence comes from Flavobacteriia bacterium, assembly GCA_016178305.1. Lineage (GTDB taxonomy): Bacteria > Bacteroidota > Bacteroidia > Flavobacteriales_D > Crocinitomicaceae > CAIUKX01. The sequence goes on from JACOTM010000008.1 coordinate 48,259, forward strand.
ATTACCAAATTAGTCCGACTACAAACTCAGGTTTAGATGCTACGATTAATGTGGATTATTTTGATAATGAATTAAATGGTCAAGGAGGTAGCGAAGCAGATTTTGTTTTATGGAGATCGACTGATGCAGGAACGACTTGGACCAATAGAAATGGAACAGAAAATCAACCTTCTAATTCAATTTCTTTAGGCTCCATTGATGCATTTTCATTATGGACTGTAGCACCTCCGATTTCAGCGCCATTACCAATAACATTACTGACTTTTGAAGCATTTTCTAAAAATGATGATGTTGCAATTCTTTGGAAAACGGCTACAGAATACAATAATGATAAATTTATTGTAGAAAGAAGTTTGGATGGAAAGCATTTTGAACAAGTTGGGGTAGAATCTGGCGCTGGTTTTTCAATACATACTAAAAGTTATAGTATGATTGATAAAAATTATCATAAAGGAGTAAACTATTACAGATTAAACCAAGTTGATTTTGATGGTAAAAATACATATTCTCAAATCGTTTCTGTTGATATGACGAATGTAACTAAAACAATTGTTATGATTATCAATTCTCTTGGTCAGCGCGTTGATGCTCATTATTCAGGAGTAGTTTTTGATGTTTTTTCTGATGGAACTATGGTTAAACGAGTTCAATAATTATTTTTTGTAATAATTTAGCTAGGTATAATTGCTTAGTTTATTAATTCTATCGATTTAATATTTTTATATTTAATAATTTTATATATATTTATCTAGGTAGATATTGTTTGTGTGTTGGTTATCATGTGTTTATAAATGATAACTACTAAATAAAAACAAAGAATAAAAATTCATTTTTTAAAAATTTTAATAATTTTCTAATGTTTGTTAATTTAAAGCTGTTAAATGGTCATTTATATCGCTTTAATTGAGTATATTATCGTAAATTGTTTGTAGTAAAA
>JACOTM010000057.1 GCA_016178305.1 Flavobacteriia bacterium
CCTCGTTCGATTCTTCATTCGAAGTGATTTTTTATGTCAAATCGGAAATGTTTTTATTAAATTCAAATATAGAAAATCTAAGAAACCTAATCAGACTTTGGAATTACGATTTGTCCGCTAAAATCCTTGGCAATTTCTAGTCTGTTAAATATTTTATAGAAATAGTTGTGTGATTTCTTTTAATAAGTACGAAAGGTAATCGTTGTATTTAACACAGGTGGTTCAGATTCAAATATGATAATTAGCACTTATTATCAATTTGCTCTTACTCTGCATCTGATTGCAATTTGTTGATATATTTTTGATATTTAAAATTGCTTAGCCTTCCAATTATTAACCTTATTTTAACCCAGCAGTTGAAAAAAGAACGAAAACCTAGTGTTTATAGTATATATAGAGGATTAATGTGACACCATATAAGGCATATATGAAAGCAATTAACTAATCTGTCTTATATGTTTTATATTCCAAAATACTCTTCTAAAGATTGAATTGTTTTTTCCAAACCTTTTTCATTTTGAATTTGAATGCTAATTTTATTGACATTTTCCTGATACATAGGTTTTTTAATAATCTTTAACGATTCAATTAAAGTATTCTTTTTTAGTTTTTTAATCGGAATATGAATTCCTAAGTTTTTCTTTTCTATTATTTTCCCCCAAGTTGGTTGATCGGTGTAAAATGAAATAATAATTACTGGAATTTTATGTCTTAATAATGTTCCTAATGTACCTGCTCCACCATGAAAAACCCCAACTTTACAAAATGGGAATATTTCTTCGTGATTTATTTCTTTAACGATGTATAAATTGTCATGCTCTGGAATTTCAGGATAAATGGACCATCCAGTACAAAATAAAATACGTTCATTGGTATGTTTTAAAAGCATTTGAATTGCTTCGATGATTTTTTCAGTATTTCCAACGCCATTACTTCCAAAACCTATGTAAATCGGCTTTTCATCTTGTGTTAGCCATGCTTTTAAATCATTGGATTGAATCTCTAAATGATTTTTTTGACGGAATTCATTCGGTATATTGATAAATCCCGTTATTTTATGATGAGTATTCCAATCTTTTGGCTGTGGAATTAAAGATGGGCTTAAACAATAAAGATCGAGTGTTTTTTTTGAATCTATTGTTGTAATTAAATTCTGTTTTAATTCTTTTAATCCCAATTCTTTCCGAAATTCATTTGTTTCAGATTTTACAAATTTCCAATAAAAAAAATGTGCGAAACGATAGGTCATTTTATTATACCAGGGAAAATTTAAAAAATCAAAATCAGCTAAAGGAAATTCCTTTGTTTCAACTAAAGGAGGCATAAAATAAGTAAGTGCCATTTTTTTATTTTGTTTTTCCGCAATGGCACTTACAATTGACATGGTGGCAGAATTTGCTATAATACAATCAACTTGATTTATTCCATCAATATAACTTTGGCGTAAAGGGATTTTTATCTCATTTAAGACTTTAAAAAAGTACTTCATAAGTTGAATCGAATTTTCAGTTTTTAATACTTTTTGACCTTCTGGCAAATTCATCATTTCTTCTGCATAACCATATAAGGCATGAAAATTCAAACCAAAACCTAAAATATATTTTTCGAAATTTTCTGGTGCAGCAAGTAATACTTCATGACCTTTGGTTTCAAGTGCAAGTGCTAAGCCAATATAAGGTTGAACATCACCTCTAGTTCCATACGTAAAAATTCCTATTTTCATTTTGATTTGCTTTATACAAATGAACTTAAATAATAAATAGAATTTTTTAGCAAATGTTAAAAAATTACACGTTCATTTTACGTACACGACTTAATGTCACTTGATTCATACCTAAATAGGATGCAATCATTCCAAGTGGAGCTCTTTGGATTATTGTTGGGTATGATGTAATGAAATCAATATAACGTTCTTTAGCAGAATAAAATTGAATAGAATCAATCTTTTGTTGCAATAATAACATTGATTGTATTGCAATAATTCTTCCTAAACGTTCTAACTCATGATATTGAAAATACAATTTTTCTAAGTTATTAAATGAAATTGAAATAAGAGTCGTATCCTCAATTGTTTCAAGACGATGAATAGTTTTTTTAATAGGGAAATTTCTTACGATTGGACCAACAATGCTTTTTTCAAGTCCAAACCAATCTGTAATCTCTTTCTCTTCTTTTAAATAAAAAGCTCGAATTAATCCTTTTTCTACAAAATGTAAATATTGACTCGAAGCTAATTCGCGCACGATTGTTTCATTTTTTTTGTAATGCTGTTTTTTTAAACATGGATAAATTGCATTTTTTGCTTCATCAGATAGGGGAACAATAGCGTTTAAATATTCAATAAAAAGAGTCATATTCAAAATTTACAGTCTAAAATAACAATCAATTTTCTTCCAATTCCTTTAAAATTTGAGTCACATTTTCTTCTGTGGCAGTCAATTTATTTTTACATATTTTGATTAATTCGGATGCTCTTTTTACTTTGATTGAAAGTTCATCTACCGAAATTTCTCCGTCTTCAATTTCTGAAACGATGTTTTGTAATTCGTCAAAAGCGTCTGTATAATTTAATTCGTTGCTCATAATTTAATAATATATCTGCATGCAATAATACAAAGGATATTTTCTTGAATTTGATAAACCAAACGATGTTCACTGTCTATTCGTCTAGACCAAAAACCTTGTAAATCATGTTTTAGGGCTTCTGGATTACCAATTCCTTTGAAAGGCTCTCTTATTATTGCTTTAATTAATTCGTTTATTCTTTTTAGTTTCGATTTATCGATGGATTGCCAGTAAAGATAATCTTCCCAAGCGGTTAATGTCCAAGTTATTTTCATTCTTCAATCAAATTATTTTCAGTCGTTTTACCTTCTTTTAATTCGTCAATTGATTTTAATAAAACAGTTCTATTTTTACCGGATAATAAATAACTTGTTTCTTTTAACGTATTATATTCTTCTAAAGAAATTAAAATTAAGTCTTTATTGTCTTTTCGTTTGATGATGAGTTCTTCTACGTCATTTACAACAATGTCCAACCATTTTTTTAAGTTTAACCTTAAATCAGAATAATTAACAACCCTCATAATTTTCAATTTTAAATAAAGTTACTAATTAAGTACGTAAATAACAACTTTATTTTTTATTTCGATGAATTAGTTTCTTCTTTTATTTTCTTAATTTCTGTTTCAATTTCATATTGATGAGTTTTTACAATCATCGTTTTTCCAAGTTCAACTGGGTTCTTTTCGGAGATAATTTTACCCTCAATTAAGGCGATTGAATAGCCTCTTTTTAGCACATTGATTGGATCAATTAATCGAATTGTTTGTTCGAATTGTGTTAAAATAGTTGTGTTTTTTTGCATGAAAAATTGGGTCAATTTTGGCAGATGATCTGCGATTGAATTCAATTCATTTCTTTGTTCTCTAAATACATAGGTTGCTCCTTTTGAAATACGCTCGTTTACAGACTTTAAACCTGTATTTTGTTGTGAAACTAATTCTTTAACGCTTCTTTTGATAGATATTTGCGAATTTGATATAAATTCTTGCTCTTTTTGCATTCTTAATTTGACGCCATTTTTCATCGAAGAGGAGGTGTTCACGAGCGAATTTTTTGTTTCCATCACACGTTTTTCGGTGACGTTTTTAAACAATTTTACTTCAGAAGTTAAACCCGATTTTGAACGTTCAATGATGTTTTTTGTCACCGAAATAATACTGCGCTGACTCTCTCTTAAATACAAATCTATTTCTTGAAATGAACCGATTAAAAAGTCGGCTAATTCTGTCGGTGTAATTGCATTTCTAAAGGCGACCATTTCAGCCACAGTTAAATTTGTAGAGTGACCAATTCCTGTTAAAATAGGTAATGGAAATTGAGCGATGGATTTACATAATTCGTAATTGTTGTAACACGATAAACCCACTTCGCCTCCACCACCTCGAACGATCACTACGACGTCAAAATGATGTTTTACTTTTTCGATTTTTTTCAATTGTTCGATGATCGAAGGTATGGCAACATCACCTTGCAAATAAGCTGGAAAAAGATGCATGAAAAATTGATAGCCATTTGCATTGTTCGCCATGACATTTCTGAAATCTGAAAGTCCTTTACTGGTATCTGCTGAAATAATAGCGATGTGTTTTGGAAGCAATGGATAATTCAATTTTTGGTTGAGATTTAACAATCCTTCCTTTTGTAATTTCAACAATGTTTCTTGTCGTTCACGTTGCAATTCTCCCAACGAATAATTCGGGTCGATGTCCATGATTTGTAAACTCAAACCAAATGTTTCATGAAACGTAATTTTCACTTGCATCAATAATGTCGTTCCTTCTTGCAACGGTTCTTTTACAACACGAATAAAATTCTGATTGATGCGTTCGTAATTGTGTTTCCAAATCGAAGCATTCATTTGCGCCACAATTTTATCGTCTTCTTTTTGAACTAATTCTGGAAAGCAATGTCCGCTCGGATAACGATTCAATTTATGCATTTCTGCTCGAATCCAATAGAGTTGCGCATACCGATCCTCAATCACTTTGCGAATAGACGCAGCGACTTGTTTCAAAGAGAATATTTGACGATTGTCTGACATGAGTAGATTAAAGATAGGAAGAAAGTTTAATTAGACTGCAAGAAAAAAGACTTTAAGATTCAAGACTTTTTAAGATTCGATTATTTCTAGAATATGATATAGAGTATCAATCGAGTTGGCTTTATTTTTAAGTCATTGATCTATAATGCTTCATGTTTTTTTATTCATTCTTTATTTTCAATTTCATTGCGTGAATGAAACACACAAAAGGAATATTCGTATTAAATTTAACAGATACTAAGTCTTTAATTTTGAGTCTTCGTAATTATTTGACAATAAACTTAAAGCCTTTACCGTGAACATTCATGATTTCAATACGCTCATCTTCTTTCAAAAGTTTGCGTAATTTTGCGATATAAACATCCATGCTTCTCCCGTTGAAATAATTGTCATCTCCCCAAATAGCTCTTAAAGTTGCTTGTCTGTCTAAAATTTTGCTTTGATTTTTCACTAACATGGAAAGCAATTGATTCTCTTTGGTGGTCAATTTTTTATCCCCTTCGGCCAAATGTAAAATTCTCAATTCAGGTTCGTAAGCAATTTTCCCTATCATTAAGTTCTCTTCTAAGTCGTTCGTTGAAGTTTCAGTACGTCTCATGATTGCGTTCATTCGTGCAAGTAGTTCTTCCATAGAAAAGGGTTTTGTCAGATAATCGTCTGCACCAATAGCAAAGCCTTCTAATTTATCTTCTTTTAATGATTTAGCGGTTAAAAATAAGATTGGAACTTTTCGATCTATTTCTCGAATTTCTTTTGCTAATGTAAATCCATCCATAATAGGCATCATGACATCAAAAATACAAAAGTCGTATTTAGACTCGTTAAATTTTTCGAAAGCTGATTTTCCATTTCGAGTCAACTCAACGTCAAATCCTTTTGAGATTAAAAATGTTTTTAATAATAAGCCTAAATTCTCATCATCTTCTGCTAATAAAATAGTTACTTTTTTGCTCATTTTTCCTCTTTTATTTTAATTTTAAATGTGGTTCCTTCTCCAATTACGCTTCTTACATTGATATCCCAACCTTGAATTTCTGCTATGGCTTTCACATAGCTTAATCCCAAACCAAATCCTTTCACATTGTGTAAATTACCTGTTGGTACGCGATACAATTTATCAAATATTTTTGTAATATGTTCTTTTTTAATTCCTATTCCTTTATCTGTTACACTCAAGATGTAATAATTTCCTTCTTTGGCTAATTGAATAGTGATATCTGGCACGCCATCACTGTATTTAATTCCATTATCAACTAAATTTGTAACCAAGTTTGTAAAGTGCATTTTATCGGTTGTAATTTCAATTAATTGTTGTGGAATATCTAAATGAATTTGACCTCCAATTCCTTTTACTCTTAAACGCGCATGTAAGGTAATTTCGTGTAAAACTTCATTCATTAATACTTTTTCTTTTTTCAATTTTAATTCACCTCTTTCCAGTACAGCACTTTGTAAGATTTGTTCAACGAGCAGACTTAATCTTTTGTTTTCATCTTGGATCATTTTCACAAATGGTTTGACGGCATCTACTCCTCCAGCCATCATATCGGAATCATTCATAGCTTCACAGGCTAACGAAATGGTTGAAATAGGAGTTTTAAATTCATGTGTCATGTTCGAAACAAAATCATTTTTTAAATCGGAAAGCTTTTTTTGCGTTAATATCGTACGAAACATGTATGACATCGAAACGGCAATTAACACCATCAATGCAAAACTGATTACTAAAGGTTTTCCCATCGTTTTTAATAGGAATGATCCTTTGGAAGGGAAATAAACTTTTAAATAGAGGGTATCATCCAAGGTATTGCTCGGAAATAACGCGACTTTAAATGTTTTAGTAGAATCCAAACAGCCTCTATAATTGTGTAATTTCATTTTGTAACAATAGGGCTCATTTTCGTTATCTGTTAGCATGAATAGATAATCTGTAGGTAAATTATCATCTTTCATTTCGTGGTAAATAACGGAATCTAAAAATTCAATATCTACTCTTTCGGATGGATTTGTATAGATATTCGAACGAAAAGCTTCGATTAACATATCATTTACAAATTTTGCTTTCTTAAAAATCTGTTGCATGACCCGTTGATTCAGATGGATTGAAATCTTAGAAGTATCTGAAGAAACTATTTTTTGCGAACTGCGATTAAATAGATCACGAACTTCCCGTACGTCTCTTGCTAATACTTTATGCTCAGCCGTTAAGCCAGAAAGCGTATCAAAAGATTTTCCGCGAATAACCAAATAATTTTGTTTTATTCCTTTTTCATATACAATTGTATCGCGAATAGAAATAGATTCTTGTACAGAAAGTAAATCTTGAAATTCCTTTTTTAAAATATCCTTATACTGTCCACTGAAATCATGATTTACAATGTGCAAATATTTTCGAATATCTTCTGCTTTTTCATGTCGAATTGCGATACGTTCAAGCGTAGTTTTTACTTTGCTTTTAAATTCCGTTGATTTCCGATCATATAATTGTGCCATTTGCAAGGCTTGTATCACCAATAAGGCTAACATAGCGACAATAACAGCAAGAATAACAGCATTTACACGAATTTTTTTCACTCAAACTAGTTTTCGACTAAATTAACGTATAAGAAATAGTTTAAGTATTTGCTTAACTTTTTTTAACAGTAGGATTTGTTAAAACATCCGTGCTCCATATAATTTACTAAAGCCATTTTCGCCAATAGAAGTGAAATAAACAATTCCATCATTAATTTTGATTTTTTCAGGAAAAAGATGAGATTTCACGGTGAATTTATCTGTAAATGTTCCGTCTTTTAAATTTATTTTATAGACAACAAATATTCCTTTTTCATTCGCAGTTAGAAAGTATTCTTTGGTAAACTCATCGAATTGTACTTGTGGTTTGTCGTCGTGGTTTAACGCTAAATTTAATTCTTTCAATTCCCCAGTTACGATGTTTGTAGTAATTAAAACTTTATTTAATAAATCAAAAGTATATATTAGTGAATCTTGGGAATAACTTGAGATATTAATTAAAGGTGAAGTTCTGAGATTCACATTTCTTCTGTCATAACTCCAAGAATATTGATCTTTGAAATACCTTCTGTATCCAGCAGCATGTTTGTAAATTTCTTTAGAGCCTCTTGTTTTTTGTTCGTAAGCGTTATAACTGATTGAGTTCAAATAATTAATAGTTACTATTTTTTGTGTTTCTGAATCTTTTTTATTAAGCAATACAGAATATTCTTTGGTGTTTTTATCAATGTTTTGAGTTAAAACATAATCTGGTTTTATTTGAATTGTATTTGCAATAAATTTATTGAAATGCTCCATGGTATAAAAACAATCAAAATCTACAAATGGATTTATTTTTAATTGGTAAGCTTTATCTTTTGTTAATACGTACACATTTCCAGATACATCTTTGACTAGGTCTGTCGGTTTGATGTCTAACAAATGACTTTCAGCCGTATTGTTGGCATCTACTGTTTTTAAATAATAGTTTTTTTTGATTTTACTAATTTCAACGTAAACATTGTTTTCTAAGAATTGATAATCAATGATAAATTCATTTTGGATTCCAGCAATTTTAACAACGCTATCAATTTCAATTGCTTGAAATGTGTTTTGTTTGAAACGAGTTGATTTAATAGAGAATGAAAAAGTCAAAATAACGATTGCAATCCAACTAAAAAAGTTTAAAACTTTCATAACTAAGTGTTTTTGGTTATTTCAAATTTAGTTAAAAATACTTTCGAAAATATTATTTCACAAAACTTTAACAATTACTCTTTCACAAAGCGAATCACTTCTATTTGTCCAGTTATCATTTTTATTTTACAAAGGTAAATACCTGTGATTAAATTTTGGACGTTTATTGTTTTTAATTGATTCATTTGATTGAAAGTTGCAACGACTTTTCCTTCTAAATTTTGAATTTCTATAGCAGCAATATCCATTTCCGTTTCAATAGTCAATTCTTGTTTTACAGGATTCGGAAAGGTGTTTATATTCGAATTTTGTATTTCATCCAAACCCAAATTGGTGTCTAATTTGTAAACCCAATAATCACGAGAGCCATTTCCAACACATGTTTTGTCATTGACATTTGCACCAGAAGAAGAACCAAAAACAATAAAACTTGTAGGAGTAATCTCGAGAAGTGAACCAATAATTTCTATTCCGGGAGTCCCAATAGTTTTATCTTCCAATTCATTAAAATCACTATCTGTTTTTACAAACCATTGATCTTTATTACTATTTCCAATTCGTGCTTCCGTTTTATAACCTCCTGCATCAGAATCTGAAATCATACCGATTAATAATTCATTGTTTGATAAAACATTAAAAGTTTTTGGATAATCTATTTTGTTTCCGCCTATCGTTTTTTGATTGATAATATTGAAGTTTGGATCTAGTTCTAAAATCCAACAATCTTTACTGCTATTGATATTGTTTTCTGTTTTTAATCCAGAAATAGGAGAATCGCTTGTACAGACAAGTAGTAAATTTCCATTAGCTAGTTTTTGAATTATGGGAGATTCTTCATATCCACTACCTCCAATTGTTTTATCTTGAATTATCACACCATTTGTATCCATTTTGTATAACCAAATATCTTCATTTCCATAAGAATTTTCAGTTTTGTCACCTGAAATGTTTGATGATGAATATGAACTTACTAATATTTCATTTGAACCGTTTAATATTATTGAACTATTAAATTCATAATCTGTTCCTCCTATTGTTTTTTCCCATAAAATATTCCCGTTTGGATCTAATTTTAAAATCCAGTTATCTGATTGACCAATTAATGGGGTAGTTTTATTTCCAGAAATTCCTGAATTAGTATATGACGATAGAATAAAATTTCCAGATTGTAATTCTACTATATCAATTCCAGCATCACTTCCATCACCTCCAATTGTTTTATCCCAGATAATATTACTATTTATATCCATTTTAATTATCCAAATATCATTGTTTCCAAAATTTGGATCTGTTTTTGTTGAACTTATTCCTGATGATGAGTTACAAACTAAATATAAAAAATGATCAGATGATTCAATTACATGATTTAGTGATTCTCCCATGTTTCCCCCTAAAGTTTTCTGTACGATAATTTGTAAACTTGGATTAAGAATTATTGTCCAAATATCCAAATTCCCTAAATTAGGCTCTGTTTTATCTCCAGAAATTCCTGATTTGGAAGTTCCATAAAGTAAATAATTGCCATTAGATAATTTTAATGAACCTTGAATATCATCCTCTAAAGAACCTCCGATACACATTTGTTGTCCGATGTTCCATGTTTGGGAAAAGGAGAGGGAGGAGAGGAAATAAAGACTTAGGGAAAGTATAATTTTTTTCATTTAATTTTTTTTAGTTTATATTAGAATTTAATTACTCTTTCACAAAGCGAATCACTTCTATTTGTCCAGTTATCATTTTTATTTTACAAAGGTAAATACCGGTGATTAAATTTTGGACGTTTATTGTTTTTAATTGATTCATTTGATTGAAAGTTGCAACGACTTTTCCTTCTAAATTTTGAATTTCTATAGCATCAATATCCATTTCCGTTTCAATAGTCAATTCTTGTTTTACAGGATTCGGAAAGGTGTTTATATTCGAATTTTGTATTTCATCCAAACCCAAATTGGTGTCTAATTTGTAAACCCAATAATCTGAACTACCATTACCAACGCACGTTTTATCGTTATTCAAAGCACCATTAGAAGCACCAAAAATTAGAAAATTATTATTTGATGTTTCAATAATATTACTAAGATCTTCATTTCCTGTTGTACCTATTGTTTTATCATCTAATTCATTAAAGTCGCTATCAAGTTTAACGAACCATTGATCTTTATTACTAATTCCAATTCTAGGCTCAGTTTTGTAGCCTCCAGCATCTGAATCAGAGAGAATGCCAATTATTAACTCATTATTTTGTAATAAATTGATTGAAATGGGTAAATCAAGTTTATTTCCTCCAATAGTTTTTTGATTAACAATGTTTAAATTAGAATCTAATTTTAATATCCAACAATCAATACTAAAGTTGAAGCAATCTTCTGTTTTTAGTCCGGAAATAGGAGAATCACTAAAGCCAGTTATTATTATTTCCCCTGATGGTAAAATTAATGTAGCTAAATTTGTTTCATAATTTAGACCTCCAATAGTTTTATCACTTAATACCACAGCATTTGTATCTATGAAATATAACCAATAATCACTGTTACCATAAGCATTTTCAGTTTTATTCCCTGAGATATTCGAGTAAGAATATGAACTAATTAAATATTTATTTGAATTAACTTTATTGATAGAAAACACAGTTTCATTATCAGTTCCCCCTATTGTTTGATCCATTAAAACATCTCCAAAAGCATTTAATTTTATTATCCAATTATCTGTTAACCCAATGTTTGGAGTAGATTTTGTCCCAGAAATACTTGAAGAAGATAATGAAGAAATTAAAAAGTTTCCTGATTCTAATTCAATAATATCTGTTCCAAGATCATTTTCTGTTCCTCCTAATGTTTTGTCCCAAATAATATTTCCAGATAAATCTAATTTAATTACCCAAACATCAGACATTCCATAAGAATTTTCAGTTTTTATACTATTCATATCAGAACCAGAAGATGAGACAATAATAAGGTTATGATCAATTGTTTCTATTATTTTTGAAGGCACGTCATTTGTGTTACCTCCTAAAGTTTTTTGCCAAATAATTTGAAAGTTGGGATTTATTACAACAACCCAAATATCTTCATTTCCATAATTTATTTCTGTTTTATCGCCTGAAATTCCAGATTTAGAAGTGCCATATAATAAATAATTTCCAGTTGAAAGTTGAAACGATCCAAATATATTTTCAAAATCAAGCCCTCCTATACACATTTGTTGCCCAATATTCCAGGTTTGGGAAAAGGAGAGGGAGGAGAGGAAATAAAGACTTAGGGAAAGAATAATTTTTTTCATTTAATTTTTTTAGTTTATATTAAAATTCATTTACTCTTTCACAAAGCGAATCACTTCTATTTGTCCAGTGATCATTTTTATTTTACAAAGGTAAATACCTGTGATTAAATTTTGGACATTGATTGTTTTTAATTGATCCATTTGATTGAAAGTTGCAACGACTTTGCCTTCTAAATTTTGAATTTCTATAGCATCAATAGCCATTTCCGTTTCAATAGTCAATTCTTGTTTTACAGGATTAGGAAATGCGTTTATATTCGAAGTTAGTATTTCATCCAAACCTAAATTGGTGTCTAATTTGTAAATCCAATAGTCTGAGCTACCATTACCAGCGCACGTTTTATCGTTATTCAAGGCACCATTAGAAGCTCCAAAAATTAGAAAATTATTATTAGATGTTTCAATAATATTACTAAGATCTTCATTTCCAGTTGTACCTATTGTTTTATCAGAAATTTTATTAAAATTTCCATCTAAAACAACAAACCATTGGTCTTTGTTTGAAGTTCCAATTCGAGGTTCAGATTTATATAAATTTACATCAGAATCTGATATCATTCCTACTATTATTTGATTATTTAGAAGTTGTTTAGTAAAACAAACAGCATCTATTTTATTTGACCCAACTGTTTTTTGTCTAATGATGTTGAAATTTTCATCTATTTCTAAAATCCATGTATCACTACTCCCGTAGTTATCATCTGTTTTTAATCCAGATAATGGTGAATTGCTTGTACAGCTTATTAATGAATTTCCGTTATATAATCTTGAAATTTTCATATTTATTTCATAGCCAGTACCACCAATAGTTTTATCAAGTAAAACATTTGCTAATGTATCGATTTTTAATAACCAAAAATCTGAACTTCCATAAGAATTTTCTGTTTTGTTTCCTGAGATATTTGAATTGGAAGAGCAGGTAATTAAAATTTCATTTTGATTTATTTTAGTCATTAAACCACTACTTTCATCACCTGTTCCACCAATAGTTTTATCATATTGAATAGTTCCATTTGGAGTTATTTTAATTATCCATATATCATTAAAACCAATCAATGGAGCTGTTTTATTACCAGTTTGATTTGAATTAGATTGCCCAGAAATTAATATATTTCCAGATTCAAGTTCAAGAATATCAATTGCTAATTCATACAAATCTCCTCCTAGTGTTTTATCCCAAAGAATATTTCCATTTAAATCCATTTTCAACACCCAAATATCATTGTTTCCATAACAATTTTCTGATTTGGTAGCACTTATTCCAGAAGCAGATGTAGCTAAAATATATAATTCATTATTTGATGATTCTATAATTTTATTTGCACCATCTAAAAAATACCCACCTAATGTCTTTTGCCAAACAACTTGTAGATTTTGATCTAACTCAACTAACCAAATATCCGTATTGCCTAGATTTGGTTCTGTTTTATCTCCAGAAATACCTGATTTTGATGTGCCATAAATTAAAAAGTTACCATTAGATAATTTTAATGAACCTTGAATATTTTCATCTAAAGAACCTCCTATACACATTTGTTGCCCAATATTCCAGGTTTGGGAAAAGGAGAGGGAGGAGAGGGAAATTAAAAAGAAAAATGTAATTGTTTTCATAATGTATAATGTAAAAAGAGGTTACCTACAAGATAACCTCTCAATTTGAAATAATTTATTGCTTAATCGTGTTCACTGTTTTTATGGAGCCATCCGAATAGATGAATCTATTTATCAAAGTTATTCCAGCAGGAATATCCAATCGTGGCGATACTTTGATGGTAAACGGTTCGCCTGAAGTTTTTGTAACCGTTATTAATTGAGAATGGATTTTGTTTCCTTTATCATCCCACAACTCGTATGTAAATGTTTCATCTAATGGTGTTTCGATGTTAATATTGAAGGTATTCCCAACAATGGGAACAGGAAAAATACTTACCGATACAAAATCTTTAATTTGCGACGTTAATACACAATTAGTTTTAGCTTCAACGATAAAGCTTTTGTATTCAGCATTTTTAGTCATATAGGAAAGATTATATAAACCTGCTGGAATTGAAATTCTTTGACCTATTTGTGGAGTACCTCCATTAAATGACCAAACAGGTTTTGAACCTCCTGTAACTGAAGTCAACTCTGCACCAGCCAACTCTTCCGAGATCTCTCCTGAGCTATATATATCATTATTACAACCATTTAAAACCTGAATGTAATCCCAAATTTCTGTGTTTGCATCCATTAATTGTGAAAATTCAGGATTTATATCGCAAGGACTTGTGGATTCACCCGAATTTGAACCAGTAAATGACATACCATCACCATAACAAGCTAAATGAATAAATCCATTTGTACTTGTTGAAAATCCATTTAATGATGGCACATAATTAGGAGAACTCGGTTGTGAGATACTATTTAAATAGTTATTCATCAAATACATATAATCTTGTACTCCAGTATAAGGTCCGTTTGGTGAAAAACTTGAACTAGGAATAAAAGCATATCCATCAAGTTTGTTATAAGGGCCAAAATCTTTTGCTATCATATAATATGGTCCCGTTATAGGATTTCCATTCGGATCAAAAATATATACTCCGGCACTTAATTGGTTTGTGTTAAATGTTTGAGAAACTTCGGTTCCACCATACATAGCAGGACCTTCAAAATGGTATCTTTTCTGTAACCATTGATCAGCTTGATCAGGTGTATAAAAACCATAGTAAGGAATAGTAACATTACTATTTACCATTTCTCTTATTGGATGTTCCATTTGAAGGTAATAAGTACCTAATCCATTCGGGTAAGATGCGTTTGCTTCTTCATAGCAAGTAAATTGCACCGCATATCCTTCTGTAGTTGGGGAATAATTCCCATCACATACGGCTCCATATCTAGCAATTGCTTCAGTTGGATGTAGTGTGTTTTTAGCTGGTCCTTGATAATTTCCGATAGAAATTTTATCAACTACTTTTGTTTCACTTGTTTTTGTAGATCCATAAATGCTTACAATAATATCTCTTTTACGGTCAAAGCGATATGCCGATGGAACTTGGACATAATCTTTTCCACACACCGTAATTTTATCCAAAGGAATAATTCCGTCAGTATGTAAAGCCGTTGAAACTCCGGTTCTTTCCGAAAATTCATAACGCCAACAAGTGTATGGAGTAGATGGTTGGTTCATTACGATGTAGCCTTGTCCGTCTCTGGCATTCAATTTAATTGGTTTGTAGGTTGTTTGTGCAATTACCCCCCCCTAGATTAGTAAGGAGTAGCGAAGATGAAAGCAGCAAATTTTTTGCACTTTTCATCAACTTGATTTTGATGTTGTGATTCATTTTAAATGATTTAAATTATTAATTCAACAAATGTATCAATATTATTGAAACAAAATTATTTAGTTGAAAATAATATTCCTTTTTTAACAAATAAAATATTTTCAAATAAAATAAAACCTTCGTTTATTTGTTAGTACCAACAATAAGCAATAATTTTGCGTATCATTGAGAAACTATGGCAGAGTATAAAGCAGGACCTTTTTTAGAGCAAATTCAATATCCAGAAGACTTACGTAAGAAATTCACGACAGAAGACTTACCTCAAGTTGCGGATGAGTTGCGTCAATATATTGTTGATGTTATTTCTGAAATTGGAAATAGTCACTTTGGAGCCAGTTTAGGTGTTGTGGAATTGACGGTTGCATTGCATTATGTTTTTGATACGCCTTATGATCAATTGGTTTGGGATGTAGGTCACCAAGCGTATGGGCATAAAATTTTAACAGGACGTAGAGACGTTTTTCATACCAATAGAATCAAGGGAGGAATTTCTGGTTTTCCAAAACGATCTGAAAGTGCGTATGATACTTTTGGTGTTGGACACTCTTCTACTTCTATTTCAGCTGCCTTAGGA
>JACOTM010000036.1 GCA_016178305.1 Flavobacteriia bacterium
GCTACTTTAACAGCGACTCCTTCTGCAACTGGTGGGACATATCTTTGGTCGCCTGGTGGAGAAACTACTGATGCTATCACTGTGACTCCTAGTTCTACTACAACTTATTCTTGTGTGTATACTTTAGCTGGATGTCCTAGCACTTCTGTATCTGGTACAGTTACGGTAAATCCTGTTCCAACAATTACAATTAATAATGCTACGGTTTGTGATGGTACAAGTGCGACTTTAACAGCAACTCCTTCTGCAACTGGTGGTACGTATCTTTGGTCACCTGGTGGAGAAACTACTGCTGCTATCACTGTGACTCCTAGTTCTACTACAACTTATTCTTGTGTATATACTTTAGCTGGATGTCCTAGCACTTCTGTATCTGGTACAGTTACGGTGAATCCTGTTCCTAGTATCACAATTAGCGATGTTACTATTTGTAATGGAGTTTCAGGCACATTGACTGCTACCCCATCTTTAAGTGGTGGTAGTTATTTATGGTCGCCTGGTGGAGAAACTTCAGCTACTATTACATATTCTCCTTCATCTACAACAGCATATTCATGTATTTACACATTAAATTCGTGTCCTAGTCCTTCTGTAACCGCTAATATTATTGTAACACCTGCGCCAACTTTAGCTGTAAGTAGTACAACTATTTGTAATGGCTCTGCTGGTACAATTACAGCAACACCATCTGCTGCGGGTGGTACATATCTTTGGGATACAGGAGCAACAACAGCTACTTTAACAATATCTCCTTCTACAACTACAACTTATTCTGTTACATATACCTATACAGGTTGTCCTACTCTAACACAATCAGGTACAATTACAGTAAATCCTGTTCCGACAATTACAATTAATAACGCTACTGTTTGTAATGGTACAAGTGCTACTTTAACAGCGACTCCTTCTGCAACTGGCGGGACATATCTTTGGTCGCCTGGTGGAGAAACTACTGCTGCTATCACTGTGACTCCTAGTTCTACAACTACTTATTCTTGTGTATATACATTAAATGGATGCCCAAGCTCTTCTGTATCGGGAATAGTTACGGTGAATCCGATTCCGACAATTACAATTAATAATACTACTGTTTGTAATGGTACGAGTGCAACTTTAACAGCGACTCCTTCTGCAACTGGTGGTACGTATCTTTGGTCACTTGGTGGAGAAACTACTGCTGCTATCACTGTGACACCTAGTTCTACTACAACTTATTCTTGTGTATATACCTTGAATACTTGTCCTAGTCCTTCTGTATCGGGAACGGTTACGGTAAATCCGATTCCGACAATTACGATTAACAATGCTACTGTTTGTGATGGTACAAGTGCGACTTTAACAGCAACTCCTTCTGCAACTGGTGGTACGTATCTTTGGTCACCTGGTGGAGAAACTACAGGTGCTATCACTGTTACTCCAAGTTCTACTACAACTTATTCTTGTATTTATACCTTAAATACTTGTCCTAGTCCTTCTGTATCGGGAACTGTTACGGTGAATCCAATTCCGACAATTACGATTAATAACACTACTGTTTGTAATGGTACGAGTGCAACTTTAACAGCAACTCCTTCAATAGCGGGTGGCACATATCTTTGGTCGCCTGGTGGAGAAACTACAGCTTCTATCACTGTAACGCCAAGTTCTACTACAACTTATTCTTGTGTTTATACGTTGAATACTTGTGCTAGCCCTTCTGTTTCTGGTACCGTTACGGTGAACCCGATTCCGACAATTACAATTAACAACCCAACAATTTGCTTTGGTACAAACGCTACATTAACAGCGACTCCTTCACTAACTGGTGGTACATACCTTTGGTCACCTGGTGGAGAAGCAACAAATAGTATAACTGAAGCACCAACAAATACAAGTACATATTCAGCTATTTACACACTAAACGGGTGTCCAAGTAACTCAGTATCCGGTACAATAACAGTAAATCAATTACCAGTTGTTAGTGCTGGACCAGATCAAACAATTTGCGACGGGACAAGTACGACTTTAAGTGGTTCAGGAGCAGTCAATTATTTATGGAATAATTCCGTAACAAATGGAGTTTCATTCATACCAGCTCTAGGAGTTAATAATTATTCAGTATTAGGTACTGATGCTAATGGATGTAAAAATTCAGATATTGTGACAATAACCGTGAATGCAATTCCAACTTCAATAGCAAGTTCAAATGGACCTATTTGTGAAAATGCACAATTAAATTTATATGCAACAAATACATTCGTAGGAACTGGATACAGTTGGTCAGGACCCGCTATGTATAGTTCAAATATTCAAAATCCAACAATCAACAATACCACACTATTAAACTCAGGAACGTACACCTTAACTGTAACAGCAAATGGATGTTCTTCAACAAGTACGACTGATGTAATTGTTAACCCTATTCCTCAAGTTGATTTTAATGCTGATATTTTTTCTGGATGTGCTCCATTAACTGTAAATTTCAGTAATAATACAAGTCCAATTAGTGGAACTGCCGTATGGGATTTCGGGGATAATTCAAGTGTGACAGTTTCAGGAGGAATACCTGTTTCTCATGTCTTTTCATCTATAGGATGTTTCAATGTTACCTTGACATCAACGACTTCTGGCTGTACAAATTCATTAACTTTGAACAATTATATTTGCACATCGCCTACTGCTAATGCTTCATTTAGTGCAGATTCGTATTCAAATTTAATTTCAAATCCAACATTTAATTTTACAAATCAATCAACAAATGCTACAACATATAATTGGTTATTTGGAGATGGATTAACTTCAAATCAAATAAACCCACAACATATCTATCCTTACGAAGTTGGAAATTATCAAATTACATTAATAGCAAATAACAGCGGAAATTGCCCTGATACAGCGACAATAGATGTTGAAATTAAAGATGAAGTTATTTATTGGGTACCAAATACTTTTACACCTGATGAAGATAAATTTAACGAAACATTTAGCCCTGTATTTTCTGCTGGAGTTGATCCTTATAGTTACACTTTATTAATTTTTAATCGATGGGGTGAAATAATTTTTGAGTCTCATGACTTAACAATTGGTTGGGATGGAACATACGGAGACAAAATAGTTCAAGATGGTGTTTATGTATGGAAAATTCAATTTACAGAAAAAAGAAGTGATAAACGAATCGAAAAAATCGGGCATGTTAATGTGTTAAGATAAAACTGTTACCCTTAATCAATTAAAATCAAAGTGTGAAATTTTAATCAAATTGAGAAAATAAGATAAGAGGGATTTTTTTAAGTCCCTCTTTTTTTTGTGTAAAATCTTTTAAATAAAATTAAAAGTATTTGCATCAATACCACAAATTAGGTATTTTTGCATTGTAAATTATTTCTATTTAAAATTAGTCTAAATAAGAATAGTTTCATTTACAAAGAGATAAATATGATTACAGTAACAGAAGCAGCAAAAAAGCAAGCCATTCGATTAATGGACGAAGATGAAAAAGACAACTTATTCATCCGTGTTGGAGTTCAAGGTGGTGGATGTTCGGGATTAATGTATCAATTAGAATTTGACAATATCGAAAAAGAAGGAGATAAAATTTTTGAAGATAACGGTCTAAAAATTGTTGTTGACAAGAAAAGTTATCTTTATTTAGTTGGTACTACATTGGATTTTTCAGGTGGATTAAACGTTTAAAATAAATAAAATGGCTTATACTGAAAACGAGTTAGCTAGTGATTTAGAAAACCAAGAATACAAATATGGTTTTGTCACAAACATTGAATCTGAACAAGTTCCAAAAGGACTTACCGAAGAAACTATTCGGCTTATTTCTAAAAAGAAAGAAGAACCTGAATGGTTATTAGAATATAGATTAAAAGCTTTTGAAATCTGGAATAATATGGTTGAGCCAACTTGGGCGCATGTACATTATGACAAACCTAATTTTCAAGATATAATTTATTATTCTGCCGTAAAAAAGAAAAAATACGAAAATTGGGATGACGTAGAGCCTGAAATGAAGGCAACAATGGAAAAATTGGGGATTTCTATGGATGAACAAAAAGTATTAACAGGGACAAATGTCGCCGTTGATTTCGTTATGGATTCTGTTTCAGTTGCTACTTCGTTCAAAGCTAAATTAGCCGAGCTTGGAATTATCTTTTGCTCTTTTTCAGATGCAGTGAAAGAACATTCAGAATTAATAAAAAAATATATGGGAACAGTTGTTCCTGTTACGGATAATTTTTATGCTGCTTTGAATGCTGCCGTTTTTACAGATGGTTCCTTTTGTTATATCCCAAAAGGAGTAAGATGTCCTATGGAATTATCAACTTATTTCCGAATCAATGAGCAAGGTACTGGTCAATTTGAAAGAACATTAGTTGTAGCTGATGAAGGTTCTTATGTTTCATACTTGGAAGGATGCACTGCTCCTCAACGTGACGAGAATCAATTACATGCAGCAGTTGTCGAATTAATTGCATTGGATAATGCAGAAATAAAATATTCTACCGTTCAAAATTGGTATCCTGGAGACAAAGATGGTAAAGGAGGTATTTTTAATTTCGTGACGAAAAGAGGACTTTGTGAAAGAAATGCTAAAATTTCATGGACACAAGTTGAAACAGGTTCAGCTGTTACATGGAAATATCCTTCTTGTATATTAAAAGGCGATAATTCAGTAGGTGAATTTTATTCCGTTGCAGTAACTAACAATTACCAACAAGCAGATACGGGTACCAAAATGATACACTTAGGAAAAAATACAAAAAGTACAATTATATCGAAAGGTGTTTCTGCTGGAAAATCAAACAATTCATACAGAGGTTTGGTTCAAATTCATAAAAATGCACAAAACGCCCGTAATTTTTCGCAATGTGATTCTTTATTAATGTCTGATGAATGTGGTGCTCACACGTTTCCTTATATTGAATGTAAAAATAGCTCTGCGAAAATTGAACACGAAGCAACAACGTCAAAAATTGGAGAAGATCAAATATTCTATTGCAATCAAAGAGGTATCAGTACTGAAAAAGCCATCAGCTTAATTGTAAATGGATATTGTAAAGAAGTATTAAACCAATTACCAATGGAATTTGCAGTAGAAGCTCAAAAATTATTAGCGATATCTTTAGAGGGATCAGTAGGATAAAATTTTATTAATGTTGAATTTTAGATGTTGAATTCAAAATCCATCATTCAAAATTCAAAATCAAACATTGAAGATGATTAAAATAGAAAACTTACAAGCGTCAATTGACGGAAAAGAAATATTAAAAGGATTAAATCTGGAAGTAAAGGCTGGAGAAATTCACGCTATCATGGGACCAAATGGTGCTGGTAAAAGTACATTAGCTTCGATCTTAGCAGGTAGAGAAGAATATGAAGTTACGGAAGGAACTGTTGATTTTGATGGAACAGACTTATTAGAACTTTCAACTGAAGACAGAGCAAGAGAAGGTTTATTTTTAGCATTTCAGTATCCGATTGAAATTCCAGGTGTTTCAAATATTAACTTTTTGAAAACTGCTATTAACGAAATCAGAGAATACAAAGGAGAAGAACCAATTTCAGCAAAAGAATTCATGCAAATGGTAAGAGATAAATCTGCTATTGTTGAATTGGATTCAAAACTAGCTTCTCGTTCAGTGAATGAAGGCTTTTCTGGTGGTGAGAAAAAGAGAAATGAAATCTTTCAAATGGCGATGTTAAATCCAAAATTAGCCATCTTGGATGAAACTGATTCTGGTTTAGACATCGATGCCTTGAGAATTGTGGCAACAGGAGTGAACAAATTAAAAACAAAAGACAATGCAACCATTGTAATCACTCATTATCAACGTTTATTAGATTATATTGTTCCTGACTTCGTGCATGTTTTATTCGATGGTAAAATTGTGAAAACTGGAACAAAAGAGTTGGCTTTAGAATTAGAAGAAAAAGGCTACGACTGGATTAAAGAGGAATTAGCATTATAATTTATAACTGATTATATATGATGGAACAAGTTATAAATACAGAAAACAACGTTGACATTGTTCAACCAAATGGTGTAAATGGTATTCTTCCAATTGAATTAAAGGAAAAAGCAACAGCACTGCTTTCAACATTATCCTTTCCTACAACAAAAACAGAAGCGTGGAAATATACCAGAGTTGGTAAAATTTCAAATAAAAAATTTGATATTCAAAAAAGTCAAATTTCATCAATTAAGAACTATGTTATTGATCCAAATGGCATATCAATTGTGTTTATTAATGGGTTTTACAATGCCTCGCTATCAAAATTATCAGATTCAATTAATGTCAGTTCATTATCTGAAATTTCAGAAATAGAAAAAAATAAAATTGGTAAAAATATTCAATTAGAAAATGAAGTATTTAATACCTTGAATACTTTATATACAACTGATGGAGCCATCATTGAGATAAAAGCGAATCAAAATATCCACGAAACGATTCAAATCATTCACATTATTACTGATAATAAAACTATTTCCAATACTCGAAATTTAATTATTTCTCAAAAAAACTCAAAAGCTTCTATCATTCAAGCCTATTTTAGTGAAAATGCTTCAGAAACTTTTACAAATGTAATTACGGAAGTTATTGTGAAAGAAAATGCTCATTTAACAATTGATAAAATTCAAAATGAATCAGAAAATTGTTATCAAATTGCTACAGAACAAATTTCTCAAGAGCAAAATTCCACATTTTCTATCAATACTTTTACAATCAATGGTGGATTAGTTCGAAACAATGTAAACATAAACATAGAAGGGCAAAACTGTGAAACTAATTTAAACGGAATATACATACTTAAAGGCACACAACATGTAGATAACCATACAATTATTGATCATAAAGTTCCAAATTGTAATTCAAACGAATCATACAAAGGAGTTATGTACGATAAATCTACAGCAGTGTTTAATGGTAAAGTTTTTGTACGGAAAGATGCTCAAAAAACAAACGCTTTTCAAAATAATGCAAATGTATTGTTGAGTGATGATGCAACTGTAAATTCTAAACCGGAACTAGAAATTTATGCTGACGACGTAAAATGTTCTCACGGATCAACAACAGGTCAATTAGACGAAGATGCTGTGTTCTATTTAAGAGCAAGAGGTATTTCAGAAAAATCAGCTAGACAATTAATTGTGTCCGCTTTTATTGCAGATATAATAGCAAAAATTGAAAATGAAAATGTAAAAGAATATATATTCAAAAATTTAAATGAAAATTACAACTTCGAGTTATAAATTTCGAATACTAGTATAAAAAAAGCTCCGATAAATCATTTTATCGGAGCTTTTTTAATTGTATTAATGAAAAATTATTTAAGCAATAATTTTTGACCTAATTTCACATTGTTATCTTTTAATTTGTTAATTCTTTTTAACTCTGCCAAAGAAATTCCTGTGTTGATATGTACACGATAAAGTGTTTCACCAGCTTGAACAACATAAAAACCTTGGGTGATATTACTTTTTTGTTCTTCAGACAATTCAGTTTTTGCAGCTGGAACAAATGTACTTCCTTTAGATTCTACTTGTCCTCTTAAGCTTGGATTTAATTTATAGTCAACAATTTTTGGAGTTACAACATCTTTTTTAGGTAATTTCAAAGAATCATTAGAAACTACAACAAATTCCGTTCTTCTATTCATTTGATGTTGATCTTCAGAACAATTCGGTAAAACATCACCCTCACATGGGCAATCTGTTTTTAATTTAGTTTCACCATAACCTTTTCCATAAATTCTATTTGGATTTTTAATTCTAGCTTTAATATAAGCTGCAGATGAAGCCGCTCTATTTTGAGATAATCTCATATTAAAAGCCATTGAACTTCTACAATCAGTATGAGATCCTAATTCAATAATTAAATGTGGATTTTCATTTAAAATAGCAACAATTTTATCTAATTCTTTAGCCGCATCTGGACGAATATTCCATTTACCTAAATCAAAATAAATTGGTTCTAAATTAATCAAATCACCAATTTCATTACCTTCAATTAATGGTGGTTCATTGATAAATACGGTTACATCAACTGTTTGATTAATTGCATCTGTTACTGTAACAGTATATTCCCCTTTTACTAAATTAATTGGATCTTCGACAGTATCACCATTAGACCATTTATAAGAATAAGGACCTACCCCATCTTTAGGAGTCAAATCAATTTTACCATCAGAACCTTTATAAACAGTTACATCAGTACCAACTGCTGAAGCGAATAATTTTGGTCGAGGAATAATTGTAGTAGTATAAATATCACTTTTTTCACCATCTCTATTACTAGACCAATATAAAGTGCTTGCAGTAATACTAAAATAAGCATCAAATTTTGGTGAATTTATTTTATTTCCTAAATTTTTCGGTGCTGACCAATTTGTAAATGAATCATCTAATCGAACAGCGAAAAATATATCTCCGTCACCTTCTCCCCCTAATCCATTACTTGAAAAGAATAAAGTATCTAAACCTTTTGTTAAAAAAGGAGATATTTCAAAACCTGGTGTATTGATCACATTCCCCATGTGAATTGGGTTTGACCAAGTTCCGTTATCTTTTTTACTATAGTACAAATCTTCCTCACCTAATGAATTAGGTCCTTTATAAGAGATAATTATTACCGATTCATTTTCATTTACATGAAAACCATAGTATTCTCCTTCAATATCTAAAGTTGGGATTTCAACATGCTTTGGTTCAGCCCAAGAGTTACCTTTTTTCACAGAAGAAGCACAACCTTTCATTAAATCTTTTTTCCCTTCGTAAGAGTCAATTACATAAATTGTATTACCAGCTTGATTAATACCAAAAACAGTATTATTAAATTTATTGTTTAAATCAGTCAATAATTTACAATCTACATAATTACCATCTTTATCTTTAACGCTATACCAAATATCTTGATCGTTCTCATCTCCTTTATTTTGCTTGTCATAAGTACGCGTAAAATATAAAATAGAACTATCTTTTGAAAAAACAGGCATGGATTCCTCTGCTTCAGTATTAACAGTCCCTTTTAATTTTACAGGTTCATTAATATCCCAAAATTGAGCTTGAGCAATCCAACTAGTTAAAAGTGTAATGCTAATTAGTAATATTTTTTTCATTTTATTTTTTTTATAAATTTAAATTATTCTCTATTTGTAGAATAAATTATCTTAACATAATACCTAAAACTAATTCATGACCACCTGAAGAATAAGTATTAAATTTCGAAATTGAAAAATCATACGAATACCCAAATTTGAATCTTTGACTAATGTTTAAACCGAACATTCCAATAATCGCATCTTTATTTCTATATGAAATACCTGCCCACAACCATTGTTTATATTCAACCTGTAATGACCCTTCAATCGTAACAGGTGCTGGAGACATATATTTCGCAAGTAGAGCTGGTGTTAAACTAATATTTTGATTAATTTGAAACTTATGACCTGCCATTACATTAAAATGCATTTTAGTTTGAAAATTTGTCAATCCATTTCCAAATGTAATCATATCGCGTGTCAAATTATCAGCAGAAATACCAATAAATGATTTATTTGAATAACAATATAAACCCGAACCAATATTCATAATATTTTTATTTAAAGTCCCAGATGCAAAATCTTGGTAAGGATTATCTGTCGCTTCATTTAATACCATTGCTCTATTTTTAATAAATGTATTATTTGACATTCCAACCTTAACTCCAAATGATAGATTCACTTTAGAAGTTAATGGAAGATGTAAAGCATAGGTTCCTGCAAATTGAATTTTACGAAAAGCACCATATTCATCAGCAATCATCTGAGCACCTAGCGCATGTTTTAATTTACCTGTTTTGATTTCTGGATTTTTAACAGGCCCAACACTTACACGGATACCAGGATTATATCGAATCTTTTCTTTTCCAATTAAAGTCGTAATCGATGAATATGTTGTCATAGGAGCATTTTTAAATCCTGCCCACTGCATTCTTCCACTGAATGTTACGTCTGTGAAATTGTAAATCCCGGCAGCTGCTGGATTAATCATAAATTGATTTCTCAAATATTGACTAAATTGAGGCATTTGCTGCGAATTAGCTATTCCTATAAAAAGAAAAGGTGCAAATCCTTTAATTATATTTTTTAAATTAAACATATCTTCTATTATTTTTTAATAATTGATACTGTACCTGTTAAATTCTCCGTTTTATTATCATTATACTCAATAATAAAATAATATGATGCTACCGGTAAATCCTCATCATTAAATTTACCATTCCATGGTCTTCCATTATAATTACCCTTGTCAGATTTATATAACAACGCTCCCCATCTATTATAAACTACGATTTGATTATTTGGAAATATCTCATCTATATTTGCTATTTCCCAAAAATCATCAACATTATTGTTATCAGGAGTAAATGCTGTTGGCACAATAATATCACAATTTTGATATACTATAGAAATTAATGTTGGTAAACTTGGACAATTAGCCAGTGTTTCAATAATAGAATAATTATTTGCTCCTAATAAATGAGGTGGGGTAAAAGTATTCGTATTACTCACAACTGTATTAAATTGATCAGACCAAACAAAAGTTCCACCACTACCATTTGCTGTTAATACTGATGAAGGCCAATTTACACATTCTACTCCAGTTGGTAGTCCTGAAATTGAAGGTGCATTTGGAATAATTTTCACATTAACATTTACAATCATTGAATTTGGACATCCTGCTGTTGAATACTCAACGGCATATTGTGTACCTCCTACTCCATTTGAAATAACTCCTGTATTTGTGTTAATTGTTGCTCCATCACTAACAGCAGGATTAAAAGCAAATGTTCCTCCAAGATCACCTGTTATTATTGGTGAATTAGAAGCTCCTTGACAAAAGTCTGCAAATGTAAAAGATGGATTACTTAACACATTAACTGTTACTACAAAATTTACTGGTGTACCTACACATGATGTTGGAGCCGGACCTGTTGGCGTTACAACATAAGTCACTGTTCCTGATGTTGAAGCACTATTCGTTAGTGTTTCAGATATATTTCCTGTTCCTGGTGTTGTATATCCAGTAATTGTTCCTGCAGAAGCAGATGCAGTCCATCCAAAAGTAGTATTCGCTACAGCTGATGTAGGAGTAATTGATGCTAAAGACCCACTACAAATTGTCTGCGTAGTTGTTGCATTTGTTACTGTTGGTATTGGATTTACAGTTACTACAAAATGTACAGGTGTACCTACACAT
>JACOTM010000009.1 GCA_016178305.1 Flavobacteriia bacterium
GAATGCTATAGCCGAAAGTGTTAATGCTAAAATTAAAGATGCTATTAGACAAAATAAAGGATCAAGAGATTTGGACTTTTTTCATTATAGGATTGCAATAATTATTTAAGCTCAGCACCTCAAAATAATTTTAACCCATTTTCAATCGCTGAATTGTGTATTTTTGCAAAAGATATAGAATATTTTACACATGATTTTGTGCAACATAGTAAAATAATAAATGAAAAAACTAATTATTGAACATTCGGGAAAAGAAGTCTTTGATTTTATTAACGAAACAATTGATTCTGAAAGTGATAAAACATTGATTATTTCAACGACTAATATTTTTAATGTCCTAAATCATAAAAATGAAATCGATAATATTGTTAATTTAAGCGTATCAAATAACTTCCGATACATTAATAAATTTTTCGAGGGAATTAATTCCAAACTTTCTTTTGATGGTTTTTATATTGGGAGAGCTGAAACATATACAGCAAGAAAAGAAAGAAAAAAAATTAATAAAATTCCAATTATCAGAAACATTTATTTTTTTACTGTTTTTATTTTCCTAAGAGTATTTCCAAAAATTTGGGGATTAAAAAAAATCTATTTTTTCGTTACCCGAGGTCGTAATCGTTTACTATCAAAAGCTGAAATATTAGGGAGATTAGTCAGTTGTGGTTTTGAAATTGTTGAAGTGAAAAACCTGTCCGGATATCTTTACTTCAAAGCAAAAAAAATAAAAACACCCGATTTTAATATGAATCCAAGCTATGGTCCAATTTTCAAAATGAATCGTTTGGGGAAAAATGGAAAAATTATCGGAGTATATAAATTCAGAACTATGCATCCGTATGCCGAATATTTACAAGATTATGTTTTAAAACTAAACGGGTACGCAGATACTGGTAAGCCTGCAAATGATTTTAGATTGACTCCATGGGGTAGATTTATCCGTCGATACTGGCTTGATGAGATTCCTCAATTATTGAATGTCCTAAAATTTGAACTAAAGCTTGTTGGTGTAAGACCTATTAGTGAACGTTATTTCCAAGATATTCCTTCCGATTTACAAAAACTTCGTTTAAAGCATAAACCAGGTTGTATTCCACCGTATGTTTCGCTTGATAGAGCAAATGGAGTAACTGATGTTTTAAAAGCTGAAGCAGAGTATTTAGTTGAAAAGTCTGAAAAACCTTATACGACAGATATTAAATATTTTTTTTGCGCGATATATAATATACTTTTTAAAAGAAAAAGAAGTGCTTAATTCGAACTACGATATTAATAAATTATTATTATTTTTACTCTTTTAAAAATTAAAAAAAAAGAAGTGCTTAATTTGAACTATGAAATCAATAAATTATTATATTTTTGCACTCCTTTGAAAATTACTCGAAATAAAATTTCTTTTTTACAGCACTATTTATGATTAAAAAATCTTTTTATTTACTGTTTTTACTTTTGTTATTTTGTTCTTGTTCACTTAAAGAACGGATGATATATATGCAAACTGAACCATCCAATGAAACAGTTAATAATAGCTATTCACCAACAATTAAAGTTGATGATTTATTATCAATTAATGTTACAGCAATAAATAAACAAGCTGTTGAACCTTTCAATTTACCAATCTCAACTCAAAATTCCAATACAGGTTATACACTAGGAGCAATACCTCCTCCAGGCTTCTTGGTGGATCAGGATGGATATTTAAATTTTCCCATTTTAGGTAAAATTCAGGTTAAAGACAAAACTAGATCCGAAGTGACAGAATTACTGCAAACTAAGTTAAAAGAGTATGTTGAAAACCCTGTTGTTTCAATTCGAATACTAAATTATAAAGTAACCGTTTTAGGAGAGGTTGAAAGACCTGGAACCTATACAATTCCTAATGAACGAATTACAATCCTAGAAGCTATTGGTTTGGCTGGAGATTTAAAAATTACAGGTTTAAGAAAAAATATTCTTGTCGTAAGAGAAGTCAATGGTGTTAAAAAGCAATATAGAATTGATATTACAAAATCTGATTTTTTAAGTTCCCCTGTTTATTTTCTATGTCAAAACGACGTAGTTTATGTAGAACCAAATAGAATCAAAATAAACTCAGCAGCAATCAATACTTCCAATGCTGGAATAATTATTTCTGCCGTTTCATTGATGATTACAACATTAGTATTAATTACAAAATAACATAGAATGCTTCCTGAGCAAGATTTAAAATTACAAAACTTTAGTACTGAAAATAACAATGATTTTTCAGATAAATTTTATCATTTTCTTACTTATTGGCCTTGGTTTATTATATCAATTATTATTTGCTGCTCAATTGCTTTTTTAAAGCTTAGATATTCCTCTCCTATATATGAAGCAACAGCTTCAATATTAATCAAACAAGATAAAAATCCAATGAGTAATGGAGCTAGTACTGCTTCTTTCGAAAATATTGGACTTCTAAAAGGGATGAATAAGATTGATAATGAAATTGAAATTCTGAAATCAAGAAGAATAATGGAAAATGTTGTCCGAGAATTGGGGCTCAACATTAGTTATTATCTAAAAGAAGGAAGAGGTCCTCTTAGAACGGAAATGTACAAAATACTGCCGCTACATATTAACTTTGACTTTAAAGACTCAACTTTTCAAGATTTAAATACTTCATTTACTATTATTTTTACTCGGAATGATGAATTTGACTTTTTAAATGAAGATAAAAAAATTGTAGGTCATTATCATTGTGGAAAATTATTCAAAACATTTTTTGGTAAAATTACCATTACACCAGGTGAAATAGAAACAAAAACAATACTAAACAAAGAAATCAAAGTGGTTATCACTAGTATTTCAAATACTGTGAATCGTTATCTTTCAAATTTAGAAATTGCGCCTGTTGATAAAGAATCAGATGTCATTTCGATTTCATTAAAAGATCAAAATGTACTTAAAGCAAAGGAAATTGTTAATCATATTATTGAACAACATAAATACGATGCTATTGAAGAAAAAAATCTTTCGTCTCAAAATACAGCAAACTTCATAAATGAAAGAATGGCAATCATTAATAAAGAACTTGCCAATGTTGAAGTTGATGTTGAATCCTATAAATCAAATCACAAAATTGTTGATATTCCAACTGATGCAGGAAGATACATTGAAAGTTCAGCAGGTCTCGAAAAGGAATTAATTGAAGTTAATACTCAACTATACGTTGCCTCCTATATGATCGATTATGTTAATAAATATAATTCTAATACAGATATTCTTCCCTCTAATCTAGGAATTTCAGATGTTTTAGTAGGACAAGAAATATCGAATTATAATAATTTAATCTTAGAAAGAAATAGAATTCTTAAAAATTCAAGTGAAAAAAACCCAATTGTAATCAGTTTGAATGAACAGATATTTGAAATCAGCAAAAGTCTGAAACATAGCTTACAAAACTTTAAAAATGCGCTTCAAATTAAACTTAAACAATTAACACTAAATGATGAAAAAATAAATACTCAAATTTCACTAGTTCCAAAATTCGAACGTGAGTTTAGAAGTTTACAGAGACAACAACAAATAAAAGAATCTTTATATTTATTTTTATTACAAAAACGAGAAGAGACTGCAATTGCACTAGCAGTTACTGTTTCAAATTCAAGAATTATTGACAAAGCTTATTGTAATAGTATTCCGGTATCTCCAAACAAACAAATTTATTATATTGTGGCTGTTTTCTTTGGATTTTTAATTCCATTTTCTGCTATCTATTCAAAAAGTTTATTAAATACAAAAGTTCATGGTAAATCAGAAATAGAAAAATGTGGTCTTCCATACCTTGGAGATATTCCATTCACAGACTCCAAAGAAAAATTGGTTGTAAAAAAATCTGAACGTACAAGTGTTGCAGAAGCTTTTAGATTACTCAGAACAAATATCAATTTCCTTGCAGGTGGAAAGGATTCCAAAACAATATTTATTACATCAACGATTAGTAAAGAAGGAAAATCATTTGTTGCTGTTAATCTCGCTTCTACAATTGGTTTATCAGGAAAAAAAGTACTCTTAATAGGTCTCGATTTAAGAGCTCCGAAAATTCTACAATACCTTGATATTGAAAACAAATTTGGAGTAACAAACTACATTGTCGATCAAAAATTAAAAATTGATGATATCATTATTAAAATGTCTGAAGTAGATAATGTAGATATTATGCCTTCTGGTCCAATTCCTCCAAACCCAGCAGAACTTTTAATGTCCGATCGTTTAAAAGAATTATTCGAACAATGTAGAGAAAAATATGATATAATTGTTGTTGATACTGCACCTGTAGGAATGGTTGCAGATACCCTCTTGCTAAATGATTATGCTGATTTATTTATTTACGTATCAAGAGCACATTACCTTGATAAACGTTTATTACATATCCCACAAAATTTATACAAGCAGAAAAAACTAAAAAATATGGCCGTCCTAATAAACTGTTCAGATTACAACAACACTTATGGATATGGTTATGGATACGGATACGGATATGGATACGGATATGGTATGCAAGAAAAGGCATCTTTAGCCAAACGAATTTTAAAAAAATTCAAAAAGAAAAAATAATAACTTAGAAAATATCAGACGTCTAACAAAAAATAAAATAATGAAAAAAACTATTCTATTTGTAACAATGCTTACTTCTGGTTTTGCATACTCTCAAGAAGTGAACAATCAAATCAATAAATTATCTATTGATTTTAACATTGGTTTTAATAAACCCGTTTCTCATTTTACTACAGGATATGGAACCTCAGTATTAAGTCCATTTCATACTGATATTGGATTACGATATATGTTAAATTCAAGAATTGGATTAAAATTTGATGCTGGATTCGATAATTTTAAAAATTCAAGTTCTACATTAGCATTCAATTCTAAATTACTACGCTTTTCTCTTCAAAGTGTTTTTAATTTGGGAAATATTTTAAATTTCAATTCTTTTACTTCTAAATTTGGATTATTGGCTCATGCTGGTGCAGGTATATCATCTTTAAAAGATGCTAAATTTGGAATTGGAAAAGGTGCTGATGATATGATTCATACAATTTTTGGTATCACTCCTCAGTATAAAGTATCTAGTAATTTATGCGTTAATTTAGATTTTACTTTTATTGGAAATATTTATCAAGATCATACTTTTGATTATAAATCAACAATAAGTGATCGTGGTTTTGATGGTAATTTCTATAACCTATCTTTAGGCTTTTCTTATTATCTTGGTAAAGGTGAAAAACATCAAGATTGGGTAGATTTTACAGATAATAAAGCTGAACAAATTGCAGCTTTAGAAACTAGGTTGGTGAATGCTACTGCAAATTTACAAAAAACAACAGCAACAACACCTTTAAATCCAACAGTAACACCTATTGAAAAACCTACTTTAAACGCATTAGAACAGCAATTAAATGCTACAGAAAATGCTTTAAAAGATTCTGACAATGATGGCGTGGCTGATTATTTAGATTTAGAACCAAATACTCCCGCAGGAGTAAAAGTTGATAAAGATGGCAGAACTGCTAAATCTTAAAATGAATAAAATTGACTTATTATAAAAAGGCTGTCCAAATGGGCAGCCTTTTGTTTTTAACGTATCCACCCGAGCAAATACATAGTTTAATTTAATAACCTCAATCATCAAAATTTAGTAAAATAGATGACAAATCAAGAAAAATAAGTATCATTGCAAAAATTTTGGTAACAGTATTTATAAAAAATACTGTTTTAAAAGGGAATCCGGTGAAAAACCGGAACTATACCCGTAGCTGTAAGCTCTATAAAAAGCTTTTAATAAATTAAACCACTGTTAGCCAATTGGCTGATGGGAAGGTGTTAAAAGTAGAGTAAGTCAGAAGACCTGCCATAATTTGTTTATTAATCAGAGCTTTCGGGTGAAAGGCAATGAGGATGACGTATATAAAGCGTAGACGTGCGCTTGTGTTTTCTTCACATTTATTTCCCAGAGAGTTCATAGGTATAATTTTTTATTAAGCAAAATTACTATGAACAAAAAAAATGGATCAGTAAAAAAGCTATTCTTTAAAATAGCAAAAAAATCATTAATTATTGGATGTATAATTCCAATTCAACAGTCTTATTCTCAAGACACTATTCAAAACAAAAACATAGAAGGAGTTGTGATAACCTCTTCTAGAAGTGAACAAAATATCAACGAAGTTGGGAGAAGTATCTCTGTAATTAGCAGTGAAGAAATTCAAAATTCTGTTTATACAAATGTATCAGAATTATTATCTAAAAAAGAGGGTATTTATATTGTCGGAAACGGACAAACTCCGGGATCATTACAAAGTCTTTTTTTAAGAGGTGCAAATTCCGAACATACGATGATCTTAATTGACGGTGTTCGTATTAACAATCCTTCATCAACTGATAATGCTATAAATTTAGCTGAACTTTCACTAGCTAATATCGAAAGAATTGAAATTGTGAGAGGGTCACATAGTACTTTATATGGGTCTTCAGCTATTGGAGGAGTCATTAACATTATAACAAAAAAAGGACAGAAACCAGGTTTTAAAGGAGGTACAGAAGTCATCTCTGGTACTTTTGGTAAGTCAACTTTAGAGCTTTCAGAAAATGTTAATTTAAATTACACAACTAAAAGTGGCTTCTATGTGAGAGGTGAATTATTTAATACGCATGTAAACGGTTTGGATGCCACCGTTGATACCGTAACAAATCAAAACGCTTATAAAAACAGAGATAAAGATGGTTTTGATAAAATGGATCTCATTGGAAAAACGGGATTTAAAAATAATAAATGGGATATCTTTGCCTCTTATAAAAACACAAAACAACTATCTGATATAGATGCTGGTTCATATACCGATGATGATAATTATACAATACGTTTTGGAAGAAATTTACTTTCTTATCAAACAGCATACAAATTTAATTCAAAATTAAATATTACATTTTCTGGAGGTTTTTCAGATATGAATACCATAGCATTGAATGACTCTTCAATTGTAGATAAGATTGGGAATTATGACCATTCTTATTCTAAAAGCACCTATAAAGCTAGCGTTCTTAATAATGAGTTATTACTCAATTACAAAACGAAAAACCTTTCCTTGGTAATTGGTGGAGGAAATTACCAAGAAACTATGACTTCTCAATCACGTTATGTGAATACTGCTTGGGCTTATAAATCGGAAAGTAATTTAGATTCTCTAAATATAAAAGCGATAACGAATAATACATTTGTTCATTTAGATGTAAATGGTGGTTTGTTCTCTGATAAATTAAAACAACTGAATTTAGCGTTAGGAGTTCGCTTCAATGAACACAGTACTTATGGAAAATATTTAACGTATGAAATTAATCCATCTTATAAAATAAACAAAAACAGCATGCTTTATGGAACTTTTTCAACTGGTTTTAATTCACCTGCTTTATACAGAATGTATGCACCAAATGCTGATCCTGTATCGAAAGTAACCCGTGGAAATATCAGTTTAAATCCCGAAACTTCTATTTCTTATGAGATTGGATTAAAACAACAAGTTACGGAAACAACAAGTTTTACGCTTTCTATCTTTCAAACAGAAGTAAGCAATTTAATTGAATATGTATATTTGTGGGATAAAGCGATTGGGATAGATACGTTGGGTAATGATTGGATGAGAAACGATTTCAGGGGAGATACTTATATCAATATCGGAAAACAAATCAACCATGGTTTTGAATTTGGAATTTCTAGTAAGCTAAGTGAAAAATTAACCTTCAATGGAAATATTAGCATGGTTAGTGGTAAATTAGTTTATCAACCTGGAAATTCAGCATATACAGAAAATTATCATGTGCAATTATTTGCAACAGGAGATTTCTTAACAAAAGAAATTGAAAAATTAGGATTGGTTAGAAGATCAAATACGGCAAATTTTAACTTAACTTATCAACCTATTAAAAAATTAATGATTACCACAGATGTAAGATATGTCGGTTCAAGAAGTGATGTTTTTTACAATTCAGCTCTGGGTCCTTATGGTGCACTAGGCCAGACAGCTGTAAAAGACTATACTTTAGTAGGCATTTCAGCAAAATATAAAATCGTAAAAACTTTTTTTGTAACAATTAATATTAATAATCTTTTTAATACCAAATATCAAGAAATTAGTGGTTATACTACTCGTGGAAGAGGATTTTACCTCAAATTAAATTATTCATTTTAAAAAACAAACCAATGAAAAGACAAATTAATGTTCGATTTCTAATTTTACTTGGAATCACCATTTTAGTAGGTGCTTGGAGAATAATTTCTCATAAAACAGGTTATTCAGCCCTTTCAAATTTTACTCCGATTGGAGCTATGGCGCTTTTTGGTGGTGCTTATTTTAAAGAACGTTGGAAAGCTTATAGTTTTCCATTATTAACTTTATTTTTAAGCGATCTTGTAATGATGAAAATATTTTATAGTCAACACAGTAACGGTATATTATACAATGGCTGGTATTGGACGTACGGAGCTTTTATTTTCATGGTTGTCATTGGGCAATTAATTAAAAAAGTATCCGTTAAAAGTGTTTTATTTTCAGCGATCGGTGCAGCATTAGCACATTGGATCATAACAGACTTTGGGGTTTGGTTAATGGGATGTACAGATATAACAACAGGAACATTGTATACAAAAGATTTTGCTGGACTCATTAAATGTTATACAATGGCTATCCCCTATTTTAAAAATATGCTTTTAGGAAATCTGATTTACGGAGCAATTTTATTTGGAGGGTTTGAATTTGCTAAATCTAAATTCTCAGTGTTAAAACTGTCAGTATAAAATGACTGAAAATAAAGAAAAAACGTGCCAGAATTGTAACGTTGGTTTTACGTGTTACAATTCTGGCTGTTGGTGTGACGAGTTACCCATGATAATGCCTCTTGATCCGATGCGGGATTGCTTATGCCCAGTTTGTTTAAAAAAGGAAGTTGTTCTGAAAGTTCAGGAAAATATGGCGAATTTAACTTCAGAGAAAAAAGAAGAGATAAAAGCATTAGGGATCAGCAAAGCACCAATAGAAGGAATCGACTATTATATGAATGAAGATCAACGTTTTGTTTTTACCGCGTGGTATCATTTGCGAAGAGGTAGCTGTTGTGGAAATAATTGCAAGCATTGTCCGTATAGAAATGAAAATATTAATTAGAAAACAATGAAGGTCTGTTCGTTTTTACCCGCTGCAACCAGTATGATCTATCAAATGGGACTGGAAGAATTCCTTTGTGGAGTTACATTTGAATGTCATTCAGATAAACCCAAAATAGTTCGTTCTTTTCTTGAAGGAAATAACTACAGCAGTGAGGAAATCGAAAAAATAGTCTCCGAATCGAAACAAATAGGGAGAGATCTTTATTACATTGATGAAGATCTCTTACAGAGTATTGAACCGGATATCATTTTCACACAAGATGTATGTGATGTTTGTCAAATTGGAACAAGTTATGCTGAACGAGCTATTTATAAGCTGAAAAAACAACCTTTGGTTATTCCTCTCACTCCCCGTAATTTGAATGATGTTTATGACAACGCCGTTACAATTGCAAAAGCCGTGGGAAAAGAACAGGCTGCATTTAATTTACTGGCTGAATTAAAAAAACGGACAGACAAGGTCCTGGAAACACTGAGAAAAAACAATGCTCCTTTAAAAAGAGTAATGGTAATGGAATGGTTAAATCCAATCTATAATTGTGGTCACTGGATACCGTATCAAATAGCTCAGGCTGGTGGAGTAGATATGTTGTCAAATCCGGCCGGGTATTCGATAATTACCGAATGGAGTAAAATAATTCAATACAATCCTGAAGTATTGGTAGTAGCACCTTGTGGATTTAATATTGAAAAAGCGGCCAAAGAAATTGATAAACTTACCGAACGTGAAGGGTGGGATGATTTAATAGCTGTTAAAAACAATTCGGTTTATTTAGCGGATGCAGATTTATTCACTTGTCCAAGCACGCATTTGGTTGATGGAATTGAATTACTTGCTTCTGTGTTTCACCCGGAATTATTTAAATTACCAAATGATTTACAAGACAAATGCGTTCAACTTGCGAAAATATGAGGAAGAGACCTTAAAAAGATAAAAATATGATTTATTACATCACAGGTGGGGAACGATCAGGGAAAAGTGGTTATGCTCAGAGCTTAGCATTAGAACTTTCAGATTCACCTTATTACATTGCTACTTCCAGAAAATGGGATGCTGATTTTGATAAAAGAGTGGAACGACACGTCAATGATCGAGATGAAAGATGGACAACCATAGAAGAAGAAAAATACCTTGGAAATCTGGCTATAAAAGGAAAAACGGTGGTCATTGATTGTGTTACATTATGGTTAACAAACTGGTACATTGACACAAAAAGTAACGTGGAAGAATCTCTTGAAAAGGGAAAAGAAGAATTGAATAAACTCTTCCAAATAGAAGCAAACATTATTATTATTTCTAATGAAATAGGTATGGGAATTCATGCACAAACGGAAACAGGCAGAAAATTCACAGAACTTCAGGGGTGGATGAACCAATTTATAGGTCAAAAATCAGATGTAGCAATTTTTATGGTTTCCGGAATTCCTTTAAAATTGAAATAAAAGACAAAATAAAAATCTTAATTTGTTATGAACTTAATTAGTTCCTGGAGTGGCGGTAAAGATAGTTGTTATGCTTTGATGTGCTCTACACTGGAGGGGCATACTCCGGTAGTCTTACTCAATATGATGAATGAAAATGGAAAAATATCCCGTTCACACGGCTTACCGCTTTCAATCATTCAACAACAAGCTAAAGCAATGGGAACAGCACTTTGCGGGATACCTGCTACATGGAATGATTATGAATTAAATTTTATTGAGACCTTAAAAAATCTAAAACAGGAATATCAAATTGAAGGTGTTGTGTTTGGAGATATCGATTTAGAGCCACATCGGGAATGGGAGGAAAAAGTGTGTAATACAGCCAATCTTAAAACACTTCTGCCTCTTTGGAAACAGAACAGAAAAGAATTAGTATATGCCATGATTGACAGTGGTATTAGAGCAATCATTGTCTCTTGCAATACTTTTTTAGGGGAAACTTATCTGGGAAGAGAAATTACAAAAGAACTTGTGGAAGAATTGGAGAATATTGGAGTTGATGCATGTGGTGAAAATGGGGAATATCATACAGTTGTAATAGATTGTCCGTTGTTTTCAAAACCACTGATATTACCTGAATACAAGACAAAAACGTATGAAAATTATTGTTTTATAATTTGGAATTAACGTATGGAAATTATTACAGATAAAGAGAGAGATGCCTTTTATAAAGTTCTCTATAACCGAAGAGATACCAGAAGTGAATTTGAAAGTACGTCTATTCCTGAAGAGATATTAAAACGAGTTCTAAATGCTGCTCATCATGCACCAAGCGTAGGATTTATGCAGCCATGGGATTTTGTGATTGTGCAAGACAAAAAGAAAAAAGAAAAAATCAAACAGGCTTTTGAAAAGTCAAATAATGAAGCGACTTCTCTGTTTGAAGGAGATAAACAGGCCTTATATAAAACCCTAAAATTGGAAGGAATTCTAGAAGCTCCGATCGGAATAGTTGTTACATGCGATAAAAGCAGATCCGGGCCTGTAGTTCTTGGTCGAACGGTTAACAAAGAAATGGATGCTTATAGTACAGTATGTGCTGTTCAAAATTTATGGCTTGCCGCAAGATCTGAAAATCTGGGAGTTGGATGGGTAAGTATTATTGATCATTCAGTACTGAACAAAATACTAAATATTCCGGAAAACATTTTACCTGTAGCTTATTTGTGTATTGGTTATGTTTCTCATTTTCATGAGCGTCCACAATTGGAGAAAGTAGGATGGTTACCCCGTATTCCAATTGAGGAATTGATACATTATGACGAATGGGATAATAAAGATTTAACGATATAAAATAAATAGAATGAGCAAGTACACAATTTCAACGATTTCGGATGAATTAAATGAGGAGTTGACTCTAAAGATAAATAATAAGACAAAGCCTGTTGGATCATTGGGAAAATTAGAAACAATTGCCTATAAAATT
Organism: Flavobacteriia bacterium; assembly: GCA_016178305.1. Taxonomy (GTDB): domain Bacteria; phylum Bacteroidota; class Bacteroidia; order Flavobacteriales_D; family Crocinitomicaceae; genus CAIUKX01. The sequence continues at coordinate 12,096 of JACOTM010000009.1, forward strand.
GGTCGAATCCAACAAACGGTAAATCCAAAATTAATTCAACCTACAATTGCTGTTTTTGCGGGAGACCATGGAATCGCTAAGGAAGGTTTGGTAAATCCGTATCCACAAGAAGTTACTTTTCAAATGGTCATGAATTTTATTTCCGGAGGAGCTGCAATCAATGTCTTTGCAAATCAAAACAAAATTTCGCTCAAAATTATAGATGCAGGGGTTAATTATAATTTTGGAAACATCGAAGGTTTGATCGATTCAAAAATTGATATGGGGACCTCTAATTACCTACAAACGAAAGCGATGACTACTGAACAATGCGAAGAAGGATTGAAGAAAGGCGCTCAAATAGTAGAAGAAATTTACCAGGAAGGATGTAATGTAATAGGCTTCGGAGAAATGGGGATCGGAAATTCATCTTCTGCAGCTTTGTTAATGAGTATCATTTGCAATATTCCAATTGACGATTGTGTGGGAAATGGTACAGGAGTGAATGAAGAACAATTTCAATTAAAATTAAAAACGCTGCAACAAGCTATAGAAAAACATTCCTCCCTAAATCAGAACGATCCCTTTGAAACACTAAGTACATTCGGTGGGTTTGAAATCGCACAAATGTGTGGAGGGATGCTAAAAGCTGCTCAATTAGGGATGCTTATTTTAGTGGATGGTTTTATATCCAGTGCAGCAATATTAGTGGCTTTTCAGATGAATAAACAGATATTAGATTATGCTCTATTTACTCATCATTCCAATGAACAAGGTCATACAAAAATGTTGGCATATATGAACGCTTCTCCTATAATAAATATGGATATGCGCTTGGGAGAAGGATCCGGTATTGCAGTTGCCTATCCGATAATAAAAGCAGCTTGTACTTTTTTAAATGAAATGGCAAGTTTTGACACGGCTGAGGTATCTAATAAAGTTTAATATGTTCAGAGAAATAAGATTTTTTTTTACGGCATTAATGTTCTATACCCGAATTCCCTGTCCAAAATGGGTTGATCATAACCCTATTTATATGAAAGAAAGTGCACGTTATTTTTCGCTGATCGGATGGATTGTCGGAGGTATAGGAGCAGGTGTTTTTTGGGTGGTAAACATGCTTTACTCTGTCGAAATTTCATTGGTTTTAAGTATGGCTTCAACGATTCGAATCACGGGAGCTTTTCATGAAGATGGGTTAGCTGATGTTGGTGATGGGTTTGGTGGTGGTTGGACGAAAGAAAAAATCATTCTCATTATGAAAGATTCTCGGCTGGGGACGTTTGGTGTATTAAGTTTAGTCTTGGTTTTATTACTCAAATATTCATCACTCAGAAGTATTCCGACAGATTGGATCCCTTTAACACTAATCGCCGGACATGTATTGAGTAGAGTAGTTGCTGCCAGAATGTTAGTAAGAGGAAATTATGTCTCTAATAATTCGGATAACAAATCTGAAAATGCTGCAAAAAAACTTTCTTTAACGTCTTTCATGATAAATTTAGTCATCGGGTTGTCCGTTTTTCTCTTTTTCAATAATTGGCTTTTTCTTTTAGTAATTATTCCCCTATTTGTTTGTGAAGAATTGATGTATCGTTTTTACTATAAATGGATTGGTGGGTACAATGGAGATTGTGCAGGAGCAGTTCAACAAATTACTGAAGTTCTGTTTTATTTAGGATTACTTGCACTATGGAAATTTATTTAATCAGACATACCAAACCGGAAATAGAAAAAGGGATCTGTTATGGACAAACAGATATCCCATTAGCCAGTAGTTTTGAGGATGAAATAGAAGAAATTTTAAAAAAATATTCATTCCCCGGTGATGAATTTATTGTTTATTCAAGCCCATTGCTGCGCTGTAAATTGGCAGCGGAAAAATTATTTAATTCCACAATACATTACGATAAAAGATTAATGGAGTTAAATTTTGGAGATTGGGAACTTCAAAAATGGGATGATATCAATAAAACCGACCTCAATCGTTGGATGGGAGATTTTGTGAACGTTAGCTGCCCAAATGGTGAATCATACGTAAATTTGTATGATAGAGTGCTTCAATTTATACAATCACTCAAGAATTCCGATTCAACTAAAAAAATTGCGGTTGTTACACATGCAGGTGTAATCCGGGCTTTTTTGGCAGTCCATAATAATACAAATTTAAAAGATTCCTTTATTTATAATGTTGAATATGGAGAAGTTATGATTGTTAAAGATTTCAAATAAAATAAATCTTAACTATTATCGTTGTCATTTACTGCCTAATATTGATTAATATTGCTGTAAATTATAATAAATAGACTTATTTCACGCAATGAATCAAATTAGATACACAACTAATTTTCAAGATTTTATATCTTCTCCATTTCAAGGAGAAGTGAATGCAATGTGTTGGTCTCGTAATCTCGTTGGTGATTTTTCTGAAATTATTCAAAAAATAGAATTAAAAGAAAATATTGCTTTATTAGAGGAAGAAGAACTTCGTGAACTGCAATTAAGTAAAAATGGACAATTGGCTCGGGACATTCTTATAAATGATTTAAAAATTTTAACAGACCTTGGAGCATCTCCAATTCTTAATATTATTAAATCTTATGACAGAGATGAAACAAATCCATTTTTTCCAACCGATGTATATTCATTTCATGTGGATCAATCTCCTATACCTATCGACACTTTTTTGTGTACATATTACGGTGAATCGAGTGAGATTTTACCCAATTCACAAGCAATTCAAAAAATTCTGATTCCCGAAATACGAGACAAACTAAAAAAAACATATCAAGGGATAACAGAAGGTTTTGAATCATTTTTAAACGATTTTTTTTTTGATTTACATTATCAAGCAAAATCGGATGCAAAACCTATCAAATTAGGTAATGGTCATTTATGGAGACTCGCAGTTGATCATCCTAAAAGTCAAGTTCTTCCCTGTATTCACCGTGCGCCTATAGAAAAAAAGGGAGAAAACAGATTGTTATTAATATGTTAAATATTCTAATGCTTACATATCGAATGATTAAAAAGAAAAAGTATAAAAATGGAAATCAAATACAATTGAATTCTACTTCACTTTCGTCTGGACTGTACATCATTAATATTTTCAACAAGACAAATCAACTTTCATTAAAAGTAATTAAATGAAATTGGTTTTAATTTTTTTTACTTGTATATTGAGTGGTCTTACGTCCGCTCAATATACTTTTCGATTTGAGTATGACTCTATTCGAACTATGCCAACTTCTTTTGTTGAAGTTGAAGATGGTTTTGTTATTACAGGAGCAAAACATCCAAATCAAGGAGATTATGACATGGATTTAAACAATAGCCATCTCGTCAAAATAAACGAAAAAGGAGAATTTCAATGGGCTAAAGAAATTAATCAACCATACTATGATAATATCTTTTCCATAAAGTACGATGGACAGAATATTTTTGGAGCTGGGGTAGAATATACAGAAAATAATGAAAGGCTTTGTAACTTTTTAAAGTTTGACAAGTATGGTAATTTGCTTTTTAAAAAGCAGATAGGAACAATTTCCTATACTTCCAGAGATAATCTACCAACAGACATTATTATAAAAAAAAACGGAACTATTTTAATTAATAATTCAGAATATAATTTTGCAACAGGCAACACAGAATACGTAATTTATAATATTGACAAAGACGGAGAAATATTAAACAGAGTAGCATTTGCTCAAGACACACTATCTTGTATTCCTTACGATTTGATTGAAACAACTGATAATGGATTTGTGGCTGTAATGAGTGCATTAGATCTAAATATTTATGAAGAAAAAATATATCTATTAAAATTTGATGCTGCTGGAAATGAAATATGGAGAAAACTAATTCAAACAGTTGACCCAGTACAAACGGATTTTAGCCTTTGTGAATTAAATAATACTATTTATTGTGCAATGGCTACTACTTACGTCAATGGTGGTCCTGCACGTTTATCATTAGTGAAATATGATAAATTTGGAAACGCTTTACTTGAAACAAATTATGCAAATTATTCTCCACCTGAACCTGAATCATTTGATTACCCAAGAATATCCTTAAATCAAGATTCTACTGGGTTATTAATTTTTGGAAGTTTTGCAGGTGCTCAAACAGTTTTTAATCCAACACTATTGTTTTTAGATTTAAATGGTAATGTTTACAATAGCGTAACTATTCCATATCAACATTCAATAGGTAACGGTTGGTCAGTTGATTTGAGACTTACTAATGACGGTGGAATTGCCCTATTAAATAAAAATTATAGTATCACTCCTCAAGTTGCTAATTACACAGAACTTGTGAAATTAGATTGTCAAGGAAATTTTGAATGGAGAGATGAATGTAGCTTTGTTAGTACAGATTCTGATGTTTTAATTTTTCCAAATCCGTCTTATGGAGAATATAATTTTCAATTACAAAACATTACTGAAAACTCAAAAATTGAATTAGAAATTTATGATAACGTTGGAAAATTGGTTTATCAACATATTTATCAATCGAGGTTTTTTACAATTGATTTATCTGATTTTTCAAATGGAGTTTATCAATATAAAATTATAGTTGACCAAGTTGAATATAATTCTGGGAAACTAATAAAAATTTAATGAAACGTTAGCTAACAAACACACCAAGTAGAACAGATTTATCACTTCGGTTTGGAGTTGGATTTAATTTTTAAGGGGGCGAGTAAAAAAAAAAATGTTAACGCACGATTTACAAAATTCACAGAATAAATTGAGGTAATTTGAAGCTGAAAATGGACAAGTTTTAATCGAACGACTAACAGAAAAAATTGTTGATATTGTCATTATAGACATTCGTATGCCGGTAATGGACGGATATGAAACCTTAAATTATTTGAAAAAACATCATCAATCTTTGAAAGTAATTATGTTCAGCTCAATTGCCAAAAAAAATATCATGGAAGAATTTAATTTAAAGAACTTGGAGCAGATTCATTTCTCGATAAAAATGAGAAACTTCATCTATTACTTGATGAAATTGAAAAGGTATATTATGATTTATGTAAATCTGAATTGGCTGTGTAATGCTTACGGTAAAAAATGAATTTAAACGGATTATGAATGTTCAATATAGCAGTTTATTGAAGTGTAAATTCAACCGTTGTCTATGAAAAAAGAAAGACGAATCTTTAGCGCTTGATTCAAGTCGATATTTGCATAAACCATAAAGGAAAATGAGACCATAATCGAAGTTCTAGATTGTACAATATACGGTAGGAAAATTCCGTAATTAACATTTCGAATTGCCGAATTGAATTTTTTATTTTTATTTGCTAAATAATAAACACCCAAAAACTACGTTATCATAAAATCAGATACTCTACTTTTACATTCATCTGAAAAAACATTTCCCACATTTAAAATAATTACATGAAGACCCATCGATTTTTCTTGTTGTGTTTCATCTTTTGTTTTTCTCAAAATATCTTTGCCGAAAGTTTTAGTGAAGTTCATGATAAAATTATGAACGAAAGCAATATCAATAAACTAAATCTCTACGCAAAAGAAGAACTTAAAAAATTCAGTGAAACAGAAGATAAATATTATTTATATAATTCAAAATTTGCCAATTATTTTATTGCAAAAAAAAGTAAAAAATATAACAAAAGTTTAAAAATTTTAAGTTGGATTATAGAGGATAGTGAAAATGAAGACACGGAACAAATGGCTTGGATATACTATCATATCGCATCTACATTAACTAGTTTAAATGCACCTAAAATAAGTTTAGAATATTCATTTGATGCTTTGAAAATTGCAAGTAAAAGAAATTATTTTGATCTATTACCTTTGATTTACAGTTCGATAGGATCTAATTATTATATACAAAATAATTTTTCAAAGGCATTAGAAAATAATCAAAAGGCTTACCATTTTTCCCGAACACAAAATTATCTTTTCAAAGCATCAATGGTAAATAATATATCATTATGTTACATGAATTTAAAAGATAATATTAAAGCACATGAATTTTCACTAAAAGCCTTGCTAATATTAGATAATGTAAAGCATAAAAATGATTTAGAACTTTCTGTTGTTGAAAATATTAAAGGAAATTTAGGCAGTATTTTACATAAACTTGGTCAATACAATGAGGCTATTGATTTATTAGAAAGAGAGGTTGAATATTATTTTAATAATAAAGAATATTTGGATTTGGCAATTCCTCCGATTATTGAATTGTTACAACTTTATCAGATACAACACCAGAAAGAAAAAATTAATCAAGTTGTTTCAAAAATTGAATATCTGGAAAAAAAAATCAATCTGGCTTCTCAATTTCCTTCACTTACAGAAGCATTGTATAATTATTATTATGAAAATGGAATGCGAGAAAAGGCTTTCATCATTTCAAAACACCTTTTTAAAAAATTAAATAATTATTCTAATTGGAACATCAAACAATCAAATGTGCTCAATGAAATTCTTTACAGAGATAAATTGGCACACATGAAAAATGACGCACGATCACAAAAAATTATATTGAAGAAAACTATTGAAGAAAAAAGAAAATCACAATTAATTACAATAATCGTAATAATTGTAGGAATATTATTATTGGTATTAGCACTTCTAATATTTATTACAATAAGAAAAAATGCATACAAGAATTCCCTAATTCATCAACAACAAAGTGAAATAGAAACAAATAGAAACAAAATTCTTGAAAATGAAATACGTCATCATCAAGATAACATAGCAAATATGGCTATGATTTTAACATTAAAAACAGAAACAGAGAAAGCCTTTCTAACAAAGATTAATCTATTAAAGAGAAAGAAAAATATTGATCCCGAACAAACTATTAAAGACTTACAATTAAGTGTGAGCAATTTAATAAATATTGATAAAAAAATCATTAATACCGAGATTGAAAGTGATGAGGTAAATAAGTTATTCAAAAATACTCTCCTAGACCTACATCCAAACTTGACTAAAACAGATTTAGAGTTCTGTTGTTATTTTCGCTTAAATTTATCTGCAAAAGAAATTGGGTCAATTACAGGTTTAAGTGATGTTTCTGTGAGGGTATTTAAAAATAAAATAAAGAATAAATTAAACCTCAGTCCTATACAATCTGTGAATGATTATTTGATTCAGTTACCATTATGAGACTTGCTAAACATACTTACTTTCTTAATTTTAGATTTTACCATTAAAAAAACACAAAAAATTGATTCATTTTACTGTTGTAAAAAACGACGTAGAATATAGTTATACAATCCAAGTAATTAACGTTATTAAAACAATAAACTATTTACATATCAACACTTTAAAACCATGTAATTAACATTTATATCACCGCTTTTTCATGCAGTTTAACGCAAATTAACGCTTGTTTTTTGAATTTCTATAACAGAAGTTGGAAATTTAACAAAAAATTAATTTATTAAAATCTGTCATGTTCAAAAAATTATTTTTCGCACTTTTTATTCTTATAGCACTACTAACTTCAAAAGTAAACGCTGCTTGTACAGTTACTGGTGGTGGAACAATTTGTGCCGGTAGCACAATCACATTAACATACAATACTTCGGGAAGTGCTCCAGGTGGGATTACTTGGCAATATTCAGCAAATGGTACTTCTGGATGGGCAAATGTAGTAAACAGTACACCTTCAGGTATTTCTTATACAGGAACAACTACCACATCCCTTACAATATCTACTATAAGTACTGCAACTGCAGGAACTTATTTTTATCGAGCTTCCAATGCAACAGGAACTAATTGTGGTGCTCCGTACTCAGCAGCTGCAGTGTCTATTACGGTTGTATCACCTCCTACTACTGCAAATGCAGGTTCTGATATTGTTCAAACATGTACAACAACTTCAACCTTAGCGGGTAATACTCCAACATCTGGTACGGGTACATGGACTTTGATTTCGGGTATAGCTACGATTATAACACCAACTTCTCCTACTTCTGGAATTACAGGTTTAGTGGTAGGTGCGTCAGCAACATTTCGTTGGACTATAACAAATTCACCCTGTACCTCATCATCAGATGATGTAATTATTACAGTCAATTCAGGAGCTGGTTGTTTAACCTATTGTGCATCTAATGCTACGAATACAACCGATGAAGAAATTCTCAATGTAACATTCGGCACTTTAAACAATACTTCCACTTGTGCGACAACTGGTGGCTCAGGCTCTACTCTTAATGAATACTCCAATTATACAGGTGTTTCTGCTCCGAATATTACTCAATCTGCTACAGTGCCTTTTTCAATCCAAATTGGTACTTGTGATGGTAATTATACAAATGCTGTTAAAATTTTTATTGATTATAATCAAGATGGTGATTTTGTAGATGCAGGAGAAGAAGTCTATGTGTCTGCTACCTCAACTACAGGAGCGCATACAGAAACTGGTAGTATAGTAATTCCTGCTGGGGCTTCTGTTGGTAATACCCGAATGAGGATAGTCAATGTTGAAACTGGAACCCCAGCAACAATTACAGCATGTGGTACATACTCATGGGGAGAAACAGAAGATTATACAATTAATATTGTAACAGATGGACCAATGACCTATTTTTCATGCACCACTACTCAAACTGTGACTAGTGATGTAATGAGATGTAACACAAACCAACAAATTATTGGGGTTGAAATTGTTACAACAGGATCGAGTAGTCCATTGGTGCTTTCTGAACTCCAAATTAATATGAATGGCTCAACTATTCCCGGAACAAATACGAATGATGTTACAAAAATACATGTGTATTATACGGGATCTTCAACTACCTTTTCACCAGTTGGTGCTTTTGATGGGATTGGAACAAATGTAAGCACTGGAACCATTACAATTTCAGGTTCTCAAACCTTGGCAACCGGAACAAATTACTTTTGGATCGCTTATGATATCAATTCTGTGTCTGCAACAATAGGTGATATTTTAGATGTACAATGTACCCAGCTTAAAGTTTCTACAGTGGATCATGTTCCTACAGTTACTTCACCAATGGGATCACGATCAATCATCATTTGCAATCCATCTCCAGGAGGAGTTTTAACAGGTCTTGAAACATGGTTAAGAGCTGATATTGGAATTGTAGGATCAACACCTATCACAGGTTGGTCAAATCAAAAATCAACAGGTACCCCAATTGTAGTAAACGGTTCACCCAATTTAATTACATCTTCAATAAGTTATAATTATAATCCATACATAGACTTTACAGCACCAGCAGGTGTATTAGCCGATGGTGCTGCAACCAATAGACAATTTTTGAAATTATCAGGATATGATGGTTTAGCAGGAATAAATTATACATCATTATTTTATGCTTTTCAATTAACTGATTTAACACGAATAAACACTCATATAGCAACTGTTGATAATGTCACTTTTGGCATACCTGTAAATGGCACTTTGCATGGTGATGTTGATGCCACAAATACCATTGCCGCGATACAACAAGATTCGTATGACATTAGCGATTTTGGAACAGGTTCATCTGTCGGAACTTGGCAACGCAATGCATTAAATATCGCATCAAATTCAAATCACACGAGTGAAAAACAATTATTAACTGCAAATTGCAACACCGGAGGAAGTACTACGCTCAACCGTTTTCTGGGAGGCCAACGTGATGCGGTAATACAACCTGGTTTTATTGGGCATCCAAGAGATTGGAAAGGGCCAGTTGCTGAAATTATTGGTTATACTAATTCATTAACTGCAACTGAAAGGCAAAAAATTCACAGTTATCTATCGATTAAATATGGCATGACCTTAACTTCAAACTACTTAAGTACTTCCAGTGCAACCATATTCACAACAGCAAGTCCATACAATAATAACATTATTGGCATCGGAAGGGATGATAATGAAGCCTTAACACAAAGACAATCGCACAATGATGATGATACAGTCCGAATTTATCTGAACACCTTAGCATCTTCAAATTCACTTAATACAGGAACTTTTGGCAATAATATATCTTATATTATGACAGGAGCAACAACTGGAAAAATGTGTTCGACCTTAGCTTCACTTGGAGAAATGCCAGTTGCTTGTGACCTTTATTCCAGACTAGAGCGTGAATGGAAAGTAACAAAAACTAATGTTACGGAAAATTTAAGTATGGATTTCAAATTAGCAACATGTTCTAATCCAGCGACCGTAAATATTGCTGATTTGCGCTTTTTGGTTGATGATGATGGAAATTTTGCTAATGGTGGTACAACATGTTACGCTAATGGAGATGGTTCAGGTATTGTAATTAGTTATTCTAATCCGTTAATAACAGTATCAACTATATCGATGACTCATATTCCGAATAATTCGACAAGATATGTAACAATAGGTTCGGCTAACGTAGCAACTCCTTTACCAATTGAGTTATTGTATTTTGATGCAAAACCAAATGACAATAATAGAACTGTTGATTTGACATGGACTACAGCTACCGAAATAAATAATGATTACTTTATTGTAGAAAAAAGAACTGATACCGATAACTGGAAAGACTTATCAACGGTTGATGGAGCTGGTAATTCAACCGGAATATTGAATTATTCAACAATTGATTACAATCCAATATTTGGTAATAATTATTATCGCTTAAAACAAGTAGATTTTAACGGAGTTCAGAGTTATTCCGATATGAGAGTAGTTTCAATAAACGCAAGCAATGAAATTATCATATACCCAAACCCTGCCAATACATCTTTTACAATTCAAGTGAAAAATTTGGCTATAAATAAAATAACCGTGTCAGATGCATTAGGAAAAATTGTCTCACTACCAGTTATTACATCATCTGAGGAAATTGAAGAATACAGTACAGTTGGTTTGAGTAACGGGATTTATTTTATTGAATTACACACTGGAAATGAGCGAAATATATCTAAACTTATAATTCAGAAAAAGGATTAAAAGGTAACAATGTACTTCTTGAAATTGAAGTAGTGGAGAAGAAACTAATTGTACTTGAAGTTATTTTTAAAATTTTTAGTTATAAATTCTTGTCCAAATTATAGTACAACAATGGATTTTTAAATTTTATGGAGTCAGAAAGCAACTATTCTTTTTTTCAATTGTATCACTAATATGTAAATAAATTAACAATTTGTATTTTTTACAACAAGACATCCTGTTAACTTCACAAGCTTTATATAACACACAATTTCAAAGGGTTAAAATGATAATTAAAATAAAATGACAAATAAAATGCTATGATAACAAAATCCTTGAATTTTTTCCAAACAGCTGAACGTGTTTCTTCTAGTGATCCATCGGATTCTTTCGTATTTCAGCGATCTTTATTAGCTTATATTTTTGCATCAAATCAAATCAAAGGAAAAGTATTAGAAATTGGTACAGGAAGTGGTTACGGTATTCAGAACATTTCTAAAAATGCATCTCATTTCGTTACTATTGACAAAAATCCCATTGATAAATCTCTTTTTTCTACCAGAACCAACTGTAGTTTTATAAGAATGAAAGTACCTCCTTTTAAAGGCATACAATCGAATTCATTTGACTATATCATTTGTTTTCAGGTTTTGGAACACATAAAAAATGATAAACTTTTTATTCAGGAGATTGAACGAGTTCTCAAACCAAATGGATTTCTAATACTTACAACTCCAAATAAAAAGATGAGTTTAAGTCGAAATCCATGGCATATAAGAGAATACACTTATCAGGAATTAACCAAATTGATGAGCAATGAACTTCAAATTATTGAAACATTAGGTGTGTTTGGAAATAAAATTATCTCTTCTTATTATGAAAAGAACAAGGAATCTGTGAATAAGTACAGAAAATTTGACATTTTCAAACTAGAACATCGTTTACTCGTCTTAATCGAAGGTCACTTTTAAAGAAAAATCGTTCAATTGCAGAAATCATTTCCTTAAACGATTATTTCATTGATGAAGCAAATGATTCATGTTATGACTTGCTTTATATTGCACAAAAAGGATAAAAGATAATCTAAGATTCAACTGTTATAAAATTCATGATTTAGTAAGGAAGAAAAGGGGATACCGAAAATAGAATTTAATATTATCGCACAGATGAAAAAAAATAGTAATTACTTTATGATGTTACTGCTTTTTATTTTGATTATACTATCAAATTTTAGTTATAGTCAACAAAAAACAAAACAGAATTTAAATACAGTCCAAAAAAAATTCGAATTGAATCATTCCTATTTTGTAGAAAATATTGGGCAGGATACCTTGTTGCTTAATTCCCCAATTCTATACACTGCCCGAATGGGAGAATTAACAGTCTATTTCACTCAAAAGGGATTCGTATTTGAAAAGCGTGATTATGGAGATAAAGAAGAGCAACATGAACGGAAAGAGAAAATAGAAAAAGGTGAAAAGGTTGAGTTCTATTCATCTGAGTTTTTGTATGTTGATTTCGCGAATGCAGATCCATCAATATTATGTCTTGGAGAAAAGAAGGAAACTTTTTATTATTCCTACGAAAATTCATTGCATAAATTTAAATCGGATAAAGCTACATGTTTCAGAAAGATACTTTATCAAAACGTGTATGCCGGAATTGATTTTGAGTTTACTATAAATGATGATGGTATAAAATACACTATACTTTTAAAGCCCGGAGCTGATCCTTCTAAGATAAAACTTGAATATCGCGGATTAGATTCAATTCAAAAAGATAAAGTAGGTGATTTGATTCTTACTTCAAACATTTTTAACTTAAAAGATCACTCGCCAATTACAATTGATGAAGATTCAAATCAATTAATAGGTTCGGAATTTATTATCAATGGCAACACTGTTTCATTTTCCATTGATTCCTATAATCCAGATCACTCACTAATAATTGATCCTTGGATTACTAATACAAATCCAGTTGGTGGAAATTATTTTGGAAGTGATATTGACTATGACAATTTAGGAAATGTTTATGTTTTCGTATCTCAATACAATGGTTTTGGAACACCAATGAACCCTGAAGTATGGAAATATAATTCGAGTGGAGTATTTCAATGGGCATTTGTTTCCCCAGCAGCTACTTATGGGGATATGACTGTAAATCGTGTAAATGGCGAGGTATATTGTACCGCTGGACAATTTGGACCAGGAACACAAGCAATTTGGAGATTAAACACATTGGGAATTGTAATGAATACATATACCACTGCAGCTGACATGAGTGATCCAATGGAATTGTGGCGAGCAAAATATGATCATTGTAACAACCAATTAATTATCGGTTCAGGAGGTGAATTTCCATTTGTTCAAGGCGCTTTTGCGAATGCTTCATTAACAAGTTTGACAGGTGTAAATATGGTCGGTGCTCCAAATGGAAATCAAGATGTTTGTAACCTTGTATTCGATCCAGATGGAACAAGTTGTTATATGCAAATTGCCTTAAATGTATTTGGATCTCCTACTGCTACTAATTTTGACAATGCAATAGTCAAAGTACCTCTTATTGGACTATCTCCTACTATTTGGCAAGTTTTAAACACTAATACTTATGCAGAATATGGGAACAATTACAATCAATCAGGTGGATTTAATGGAATGGCGTGCAGCTGGAATTATTTATACACTTATGATGGAACAACCTTAAAGCAATGGAACAAAACAACTGGAGCCCTAGTTAATTTTGTTGCTCTTGGTGGAACTCAATTCCAAACAAGTGGTATTGATGTTACACCATGCGGTGATATATATGTGGGGGTTAATAATCAACTAAAAGTATTTGATGAAAATCTCACGCAGATAAATACCATTCCTCTTGGTGGAACATGTTATGATTTGATTTTGGGAAATCAAAACAAACTTTATGCTTGCGGTGATGAATTCGTTCAGGAAATTCAATTAAATAATCCTTTAATATTAACCCAAACACCTGAAAATTGTGGGCAATGTGATGGCACTGCAACTGTAAATGGTTGTACAAATATTAATTCCTTAAACATTATTTGGATGCCTGGAGGACAAACGACTCCAACAGCAACCGGATTATGTGAAGGATGGCATACAGTAACAATATCAGGAGAATGCACTAGTAGCTTCTCAATGGCAGATTCTGTTTTTGTTACCTCCCTTGCAAATTGTTCCTTAGAAGTAACAAGTAATTCTGATACTGTTTGTGTTGGCGGATGTGTTGATCTAGTGGCACAAGTGACGAATAATGTTGGTGCTGTTGCATATCAATGGGATAATGGAATTACTAATACAACTGCAGGACCGGTGACTGTTTGCCCAATTGTTACAACAACTTATATGATAATTGCCACAGATGATGCTGGATTTTCAGATACTACATACTCTATAGTGACGGTTCTCCCTATTCCAATTGTAAATCTGGGTAATGATACTAGCTTCTGTGGAACTTCTCTCCTATTGGATGCAGAAAATCCGGGGTTAGATTTTCAGTGGCAAAACGGAAGCACAAATCAGACCTACACAGCTACTACAAGCGGATTGTATTGGGTGAATGTTAGTAATGAGGGTTGCATATCAACGGATAGTATCAATGTAACTATCAACACACCAATTAATATCAATTTACCAAATGACACGAACTTATGTGAAGGAGCTACCTTAGTATTAAATGCTCAAAATTCAGGTGCAAGTTATTTATGGAATGACAATTCAACCAATCAAACACTATCTGTCAATCAAGATGGGGATTATTGGGTAACTGTAACATCAGGATTGTGTAATGCTTCAGATACAATAAATGTTACTTTTTACGAACCAATTTCATTATTTTCTACGAATGATACAATTGGATGCGCTCCTTTAAGTGTTATTTTTTCCGATCAATCAACAACACCTTATGATGTTATTACTGATTGGCTCTGGAATTTTGGAGATGGTGCAACATCTACTAGTCAAAATCCAGTGCATATTTATTCAACGAGTGGTATTTATACTGTTAATCTTAACGTTGTAACGAATCAAGGTTGCTCCGATGATTCAACGATGACAAATTATATTGAAGTTTACCCATTACCCTCGGCTTCATTTATAGTAGATCCCGAAAATCCGGATTTGTCACATCCTCTTGTTTCATTCACTAATACATCTACTGACGCAGTGAGTTGGCATTGGGATTTTGGTGATGGCATGAGTTCTGATGAAGAGAATCCAGAGCATACCTATTCTGCTGCAAACACCTATACTGTTACACTAACTGTCACTAATGCTTTTGGTTGCACAAGTAGTATTGATTATTATCTTATAGTTACTGCAGTTTTTAACTTTTACTGTCCAAATGCTTTCACACCAGATGGGTTTGGTGCAAATGACCTTTTTGGAGGTGCAGGTGAAGGAATTGATGAATTCAATATGCAAATTTTTGATCGTTGGGGTGAATTGATTTTTGAAACGGACGATCTTGATCAAAAATGGGATGGCACATTTAAAGGAAAAAAAGCACAAGATGGTGTCTATACATGGAAAGTAAGCATTAAGTCTAAGGAACCAAAATATTACGATTTTATTGGTCACGTATCAGTATTGAGGTGAAATATGCTTTTATGAAATAACAAATGAAAATTTATATGAAAAAGAATCAATCATTCACACATTACGGAATTCTATGTCTCTTTTTGACTATTTTTAATTATTCCTTTAATCAAATAACGGTTACTTCCGGTTTAACTCCTTTACAATACGTTCAAGATCATTTAGTTGGTTCAGGTGTTATAGTTTCTAACGTAACATTTACAGGGAATTCTAATCAAATTGCCACTTATGATGGTTCAGCTTCAAACATTGGCTTTTCAAGTGGAATAGTTCTTTCCACAGGAAACGTTAATGACCTTTCTGGTTTGGATGATGATGAAATGGGAACTGGTCTTTCTGACCCGGATCTATTAGCTATTGCTCAATCAGTAACTTCAAATCCGGAGGCAGCATTTATTTCAGGAACGTATGATGTTGCAACCTTGGAATTTGATTTTGTCCCTGAATCTGACATTGTAAGCTTTAATTTTGTATTTGGATCTGAAGAATATGAACAATGGGAAAACTCCATGTATAACGATATTTTCGGATTTTTTGTCAGTGGCCCTGGAATTACAGGTCCTTATGTATCTCCTGCAGGGTTTCCAAATGGTTCTATTAATTTGGCATTAGTTCCAGGAACTAATTTACCAATTACCATCAGTACAATTTACGCCGATTTAAATTCACAATATTACATCAATAATGATGGGGGTACTACAATCAATTTAAAAGGTTTCACTGTTCCGATTCCTATTACATTTAATGTACAGTGCGGTCAAACCTATCATTTCAAATTTGCAGTAGCCGATTGCCAAGATGCTACTTTGAGTACAGCCGTATTTTTAGAAGATGATTCCTTTATCTCTACCTTACCTCCAATCAATTTGACTTTTGAAAATGATATGAATTTGGATAATATCCCAGAAGCTTGCATTGATGCAAATTTAATTTTAACCCGAAGTGCTTGCCAAACTTCTACACCTCTATCCATTAATTATACTGTATCTGGAACTGCAACTCAAGGACAGGATTTCACCTTGTCAACTGGAAGCCCAATCCTAATGGATGTAGGCCAGAATTCTACTATTATTAATATAACCCCGATAGCTGATGAGATATCAGAAGGAGTTGAAACTATTATAATTACAGTTTCATATATAGACAACAATGGTAATCCTCAATCCATTTCGGGGTCGCTTAATCTAAAAGATTATACTCCAGGGGAAATTCCTCTTTGTGGGTGTACTGATCCTACAGCAGCAAATTATAACGCCAATTTTATATATTCTGATGGATTATGTTCTTATCCTGAACCAACCATATTGACGCCTAATGTGTTTTCACCAAATGGTGATGGTATAAATGATTTATTCTTCTTAACTACTCAAAATGCCTCTTCAGTTGATTTAACTATTTTAAATCGTTGGGGAAATATCATCTATGAATCCAGTGGGACAAATCCTGAATGGAACGGTAAATTAGAAAATAATAAGCCAATTAGCGATGGTGTATATTTCTATAAATACGTAGTACATGGATTGTCTGATAAAACTTTGGAAGGTCATGGGTTTTTCCATCTTGTGAAATAATTTGATGCAATATTAATCGAACTCCTATGTTATTGAACGAAAAAATCGAATATTGCTAATATGCAGTGCTTTTGGTTGAGCAGTTCTAGTGCATTTTTTTATCATGGAATTTTTTGAAATGCAAGTGAAGCCTTCAGAAGTAAAGTTGATAATTGATGAAGTTTGATGGAGTTGAATGAAGTATGATGGAGTTGAATGAAGTATGATGGAGTAACGTTAAAAATCACAAGACATAAAAAATCCCGCACAAGGCGGGATTACAGATCAACCTCCTCTACGTTATTCAACAGCTTCTAATAATACTGCGATTGATAGAACGAATAGAAAAATATTGATTCTATCAAAAGATCAAGCCCCTATCCTTTCCAACATTGAGCAAAAAATATTCATATATGATTTTAATTTCAACATTGTTTGCGAAATCCCAGTAACAATTGGGAGTAATGAAGAAAACTCATTAATTGAATTGAATGAATTAGTTTATCTTAGATATGATAATTCAGTAAACACCGAATTGACAAAAATAGATTGCTCGATGCTCAATATAAATCAACTTGAATCTGAAAACGAATTTGAAATTTACCCAAACCCAACCAATTCAATATTATACCTTTCAAATCCACAACAAAAAACACTATCAATAAGTTTAGTATCGACAGATGGAAAAGAAATTCTTAATCATTCGTCTCAAAATAATTCAGTTGCAATGAAGCTTGATGTAATCCCTAATGGGATTTACTTTTTAAAAATCAATGATGGTATAAGAACCTACGTCAAACGTGTAATAAAGGAATAAATAACAATTACTGCTATGCAAAAAACTAAAATTGAGTTATGAAAAGAGGGGCAGTTAAAACTCCAAAAGTTGGATTACAAATAAAATTAACTTAAAATAAATCAGTTTCTTCGCCGAATGGCGAACGATAGAGAATCCATCACTTCAAAATAATACTCACAGTTCCATTCATGGAATCTGATTTTCCATCATTTGGTTCAATAATGTAATAATAACTTCCTACTGGTAAAAGTTCTCCGTTAAAATAACCATTCCAAGGTTTTTGTGCATAGTTGGAAGGGATGGATTCATACACAAGACTGCCCCAGCGATTGAATACCTGCACTTTGTTTTTCGGATATTGTATATCCAAATTGATGATTTCCCAATAATCATTGACTTTGTCGTTGTCTGGAGTAAATGCCGTTGGAATTACAACTTCGTGAAAAAC
>JACOTM010000005.1 GCA_016178305.1 Flavobacteriia bacterium
AATCAGACGAATAATTAGCATATTCAGCAGCTACATCTAATAGAATAACTTCCCCTTCTTTACATTGAGTATTATTTTCAATATAATGTAAAACACACGCATTTTTACCCGAAGCAATAATAGGAGTATAGGCAAATCCTTTCGAGCGACTCCGAACAAACTCATGAATCAATTCAGCTTCTAATTCATATTCCCAAATGCCAGGCTTGGTAATTCGAAGCAATCTTCTAAACCCAGCTTCAGTAATTTTACATGCTTTTTGCATTAAATCAAGTTCGATATCTTCTTTAACAGAGCGAATTCGATGCATAATTGGAGCACTTTTTTGCACCGAATGAGCTGGGTAATCTATCCGAACTTGTTTGATAAATCGATCTTCTCGTGTTTCCGTTTCAATATTCGCTCTCAAATGTTCATTTGTATTCAAATAAATTGAATCAGCCTCTGCCATTAATTGTTTAAAAATCGTAGGAAATTGATTCAACCAATAAACAGTTTTAATCCCAGAAGTTTCAAAAGCAGCATCTTTTGTCAATTTTTCTCCTTCCCAAACAGCGATATGTTCATTCGTTTCTTTTAAAAATAATATTTCTCGATGCGCTTCATTTTTACAAGTAGGAAACAGTACTAAAATACTTTCTTCCTGATCAACACCAGATAAATATAAAATATCTCTATGCTGATTAAATGGCATTGTACTGTCAGCGCTAACTGGATAAATGTCATTCGAATTAAAAACAGCAACAGCGTTACCTTGCATTTTTGCAACAAATTTTTGTCTGTTTTTTATATAGAGTTCTTTATTTATTCTTTCGTATTTCATGACATAATTTTTTAATAATGGTTTGAAATTAAGAAAAATATTTCTGCTTTATTTCAAGAAAATGCTTAAAAATAAAATTAACTACTTTTTCAGATAATCGTAAATAGTTTACGTACTACTATTAGAAATTTGTATCATCAATTAAAACGAAACAAAATGAAAACACAATTTGAAACAGTAGAAATCACGAAAATATATTTCGAAAGTGGTGATAGCAATGTATATGTAAATTCAACTATAAAAAAAGAGAATTTAAGTTGCCCCACTGAAATGATTGTAAGTTTTTCAGATTTAAATCTGATAATCAATAAATTACAACAAATTAATCCCGAATCAGACATTTCTGCATTTTTCGAAGAAGAAAAAATGTACGATGGGAGTTTATTATACACTTTAAATTCAAAAAAACACCAGGGAAATAGTTTTTTCATTAATCAATTGGAGTTCAATCATTCAATCAAGCAAATACGCGCATAAATGTTTTTTTTAATAAAAAAAGTGTTTTATGAAAAAAAATAAGTATTTTAGTAATACGAAATTAAAAAATTATTACTTTTTTGAATATGAAACTTTCAATTATACTATCAACTGCTATTGTTTTAACAACGATTATTGGCTGCATTAAACATGAAGTTATTCCAGCTCCCGAACACAAAGCAACTTTAAAAGCTTATTTCAATGGGGTCATTAATAACTCAACAACAGAATATACTGAAAATGTGGTTGGTTATTATGGTAAAGCAACGAAATCACAAATATTGTTACCAGCAGGGCAAAATTCTTCTGTCGTTTATTTATTTGAAATGAAATCGGATCAAACAACAGCCAAAATGCAAATTGGTTTAGGAAGCTTAAATTGGGATGCCGCTAATTCAACAGGACCAGATTTAACGACTTTTAATAATTTTTTCAACACCAATTTAAATCCTGCTTATTCAGACAATGGTGCTTCTGGTTTTTACGTAACTTATACAGACAATGTAGGTAACGTATGGACATCCAAAGCTAATAGCACTTATGCGCAATCCGTTTCTTTTTCTAGCTTATCACAAGAATCAGATCCAAATGGAGATTACTCAAAATTTACATGTACTTTTAGTTGCTATGCGTACCGTACATACGGAAGTCCGGCGCAAGAAGATTCTGTATTAATTCAAAATGCTCAAATTAAAGGTTGGTTTCAAAGATAATTTATCCCTAAAACCTTATGAGTAATAGCTTAAAAATTGCAATAATAGGAGATTATAATTTTACATATAATTCTCACCAAGCAACAAATTTATCAATTGATCATTCGTCTCGATTTTTAGAAATTGAAATCAGTTATTATTGGATAAAAATTAATGAAGCTGCTCAAATGAAAGCACAAACTTTTGAGCAGTATGATGGTATATGGATTGCACCTGGTCCATTTCGAAATATCTTTTTTTTAAATGGTGTTATTGATGCTTTGCTTCATTTAAAACTTCCTGTTTTACTCACAGGTGAAGCATATAAATCATTAGTTGAAGTTATCATCAATAAAAATCAATTAAATTCGAATGGAGAAAAATTAATCTCAGATAATTTAATTGAAGGTCAACAATTTGAGCGTTTAATGATTATCCCTCATTCAAAAGAATTTATTCGAATATACGATAACCATAATACATTGGAATTAACTTCCTCAAGGTATAGTTTGTATCCACAATTAATTGAACAATTAGAAAACGAAATAATTGATATCGAAGCATACAATCAGTTTGAAGAACCTGAGGTAATTAGTATAAAAAATCACCCTTTCTTTTTAGCTTGTGGTTATTGTCCACAAATTTCTTCTACAAGAGATATTGCTCATCCATTAATTTACACATTCATCAAAGCTTGCCGAGCATTTTCAAACAATATCATCGATGAAATCAACATCGAAGAAGTCGATTAAAGTAATTTTTCTTCCTTTTTTAAATTCTCAAAAAACGTATCTATTTTCAAATCTTTGCCTTCGGCTGCTTTGACAGCTAAATAATCACATCGCTCATTTTCTGGATGTCCTGCATGTCCTTTCACCCAATAAAGCTCAAGTTGAAACTTCGAAGCTACTTCCATATACCGCAACCACAAATCTTGATTTTTCTTTCCTTTAAAACCCGTTTTTTTCCAATTGTAAATCCATCCTTTTGAAATACTATCAATAACATATTTTGAATCTGAATAGATATGAATTTTAAATTCATTGGTTTTCATACTTTCTAACGCTACAATAACCGCCAATAATTCCATTCGATTGTTAGTCGTCATTCTAAAACCCTCTGACAATTCTTTTTCAAATTTATCAAAACGCATAACGACACCATAACCACCATTTCCTGGATTACCTTTTGCCGCACCATCTGTATATATTTTTACAACCATAAGAGTAAAGGTACATAAGAGTCTGAAATATTATATACGAAAGTTAAGAAAAAAATGATTTATAACAATTACCATTATTCATCGATATAATTTTTCAATTGGTCGAAAACATTCTAAAACAAACCATAATTAGGAATTCAATAATATCATTTTTGAAGATTATATATCAGTTGGCATTTAATCACAAAATTGAACAATTTGTGTATTTTAAAAATATTTCTTCTATAAATACGTAATTATACATAGATTTAAGAATACATGATTCACCCGATTTGAGATTTTAAATCCAAATAGAAAATTATAATTTTGAAAATAAGATAAAGACAATAATATTTTACTTTAATATATATAATATTTAACTTTTTTTTCAGTGAATAGTGGTTAGGTTAAGTTAGTAGAAAGCGATTCGATCCCTCGAGTCGCTTTTTATTTTTAAAGTGAATTTTCTAACAAATCTGTTGAATAATTCAAACAATGAAAATTCCCTAAAATCAATTCGCTAAAAGTTGTTAAACATCATTTAAAAACAAGAAATAAATCTAAGAATTGTCAATTAAATACCTTAATTTTGCCTCATAATTAAACAACAAAAATAAAACAAGCTATGGCTGAAGTATTGAACGACTTAGGGATACAAGAAATATTAGCACAATTTGGAATTGACGAAGTAAATAACGGTGCTTCCATGGGAAGTAAATGGTTTAAAACTCGCGGAGAAAGAATTGATTCATATTCACCAGTTGATGGTAAATTAATTGCCTCTGTAAATTCTGCAACCGAAGCAGATTATGAAGCAGTTATATTAAAAGCACAAGAGGCTTATAAAGTTTGGAGAACTGTTCCTTCACCAAAAAGAGGTGAGATTGTTCGTCAATTAGCTGATCGTTTACGTTTTCATAAAGATTCTTTAGGGAAATTGGTTTCTTATGAGATGGGAAAATCCTTACAAGAAGGATTAGGTGAAGTTCAAGAAATGATTGATATTTGTGACTTTGCTGTTGGTTTGTCCCGCCAATTATACGGTTTAACGATGCATTCAGAAAGACCAGGTCACAGAATGTATGAACAATACCACCCAATTGGAATCGTTGGTATTATTTCAGCATTTAATTTCCCTGTTGCTGTTTGGAATTGGAACACTGCTTTAGCTTGGGTATGTGGTGATGTATGCGTATGGAAGCCTTCTGAAAAAACGCCATTAACAGCAATCGCTTGTCAACAAATTACAAAAGAAGTTTTTGAAGCAAACGATGTTCCTGAAGGTGTGTCATGTGTTATTATTGGTGGCGCTGAAATCGGAAAATTAATGGCTGAAGACACGAGAGTTCCTTTAGTTTCAGCAACTGGTTCAACAAGAATGGGGAAATCAGTTGGTGCTGCTGTAGGTGCGCGTTTAGGAAAATCATTATTGGAATTGGGAGGTAACAATGCCATCATCATTACGCCAACTGCTGATTTAAAAATGGTTGTACCAGGTGCTGTTTTTGGTGCTGTTGGTACTGCTGGACAAAGATGTACTACTACAAGACGACTAATTGTTCATGAAGATGTTTATGATAAAGTAAAAGAAGCTTTAGTAAATGCTTACAAGCAAATTAAAATTGGTAATCCGTTAGATGAAAATAATCATGTTGGTCCACTAATCGATAAAGATGCTGTAAATATGTATCTAGCATCTTTAGAACAAGCGGTTAAAGAAGGTGGTAAAATTATTGTTGAAGGTGGTGTTTTAACTGGAGAAGGATACGAATCTGGTTGTTTCGTTAAACCTGCAATTGTTGAAGCTGAAAATCACTTTACTGTGGTACAACATGAAACTTTTGCCCCAATATTATATTTATTAAAATATTCTGGAACGGTTGAAAACGCTATTAAAATTCAAAATGGTGTTCCACAAGGTTTATCTTCAGCAATTATGACAAACAGCTTGAAAGAATCTGAATTATTTTTATCATACGCTGGATCTGATTGTGGTATTGCGAATGTAAATATCGGAACTTCAGGAGCTGAAATTGGTGGTGCTTTTGGTGGAGAAAAAGAAACAGGTGGTGGACGTGAATCTGGATCTGATGCTTGGAAAGTATATATGAGAAGACAAACAAATACCATTAATTATACCGACAGTTTACCTTTAGCACAAGGAATTAAATTTGAGTTATAATACTTAAAAATAACAAATGAACTCCCATTTCTATAATTGAATTGGGAGTTTTTCATTTTTTAATACATTGGTAGTGAAAAAAATTTACTTAATCCTATTTTTAAATTTATATTATTTTACACTGTTTTCACAAGATGGGAATAAAAATAACATACCATTCCTCCAAAAGGAAATTGCAAATTGTTATTATCGTCAAGATTATTTAAAAGGCATTCAAAAAAGTATTCAATTAATTAAATATTGTGAAAAAATTGGAAACCGAAAAGAAATAGCATCAGCTTACGAAACACTTGGGATCATTTACAGTGATTTAGGTGATTTTAAAAAATCAATTAATTATTATCACAAAGCTTTACTCCTAATTGATTCAACTAAACAATCTAAAATATATTATAGCATTTTACTCAATATTGGGACAACCTTAATGGATGCCTCTAATTATCACGATGCTAAAATATACCTTAGTAAATCACTCACTTACTTTCAAAAAACAAAACCTTTAAGTTACTCTCACTTAATCGCATCTTACACAAACTTGGCTATTACATATCAAAATCTTCATCAACTCAATAAAGCTTACTCTTCAAATTTAAAAGCAATAAATATTGCTGAAAAACACCATTTATTAGATCAATTTTGTGGTCCATTAATCAATATGGGAGATATTCTTTTAGAACAAAAAAAATATCATGAAGCCTATCAATCGTATAAAGATGCCCAATTTTATTTCGACAAATTAAAAGACAAAAGAGGATATTATCAAGCCATTATAGGGATTTCAAACGTATTAATTCAAACATCAAAACAAGAGAAAGCTATTCCATTATTATTGGAGGCAAAAACATATTTTACAAAAATCAATGATTTCAAAGATATTACCATTTGCTACAAAATGTTAAGTCAAACTTATGCTCAAACAAAGAATTACAAACTTGCATATTACAATAAAAAAAGTGAATTGATTTTCCAAACTCAGTTAACAAATCAAGAGAATTTTCAAACGATTTCAAATATGCAACTTCAATATAAAATTTTTCAATCCAATCAATCTTTAAATGCTAAATCAAAATTAATTCAAAAAGAAAAGAAAATTTCAACATTGCTATACATAATTTTAGCACTGCTAATTATTTGTATCGTAATTATCGTCCAGCTTTTCAGAAAAAAACAAACGGTATTAAAAGATAAAACCGTTGCAATAGAAAAATCTGCCGTAAATCAGAAATCAGATTTTGACCAAAAATTATCTTCAAAAGATAAAGAATTAGAAATTTTTGCTTTGCATATAGTTCAAAAAAATGACTTTATTGAGCAAATAAAAGAAGAATTAAAAAGCTTGAAAAAAATAAATTCAGAAGAAGTTAAAAATAAAATAAACCCTATACTACTCAAATTAAATAGTTCTGTTAAAAAAGATAAGGAATTAGATCTATTCTTAAAGCGAGTAGAAGAAGTTAATGCAAATTTTTATCAATTGCTTTTATCTAAATTTCCTGACTTAACTTCCAAAGAAAGAAAGTTATGTGCTCTAATTAAATTAAATTTAACTTCCAAAGACATCTCTACACTAACAAATGTTTCTATAGGAGCAGTAACTATGGCCCGATACCGACTAAGATCAAAAATAAACATCGAAAAAGATGAAAATCTGGCTGCTTTTTTTCAAAAATTAAAATAATCCTATTGTATAGCTAACAATTGATTTATATCCCTATATATCAATATTTTAAATATTTTTATGTATATGTATTTTTTTTAAATATATAACCTGTTTATTCATTTTGTATATATCTTGTTAAGTAATTTTTAGACCTAAGAGTTTCATTCTAGTCTAACTTTGTTTCAAGAATAATTACACATGAAATCAAAGTATAAATACATAAAGATAAAACCAACCCTAACTGTAATTGTAATAGTTTTATTTTGTTTGCAATCTTCAGCACAAACTTATTTAATGAGTAACACCAGCGTC
>JACOTM010000006.1 GCA_016178305.1 Flavobacteriia bacterium
TTAAAGTATAGCTTATATGGCTGTTCCCCAAGTAGCTTGGGGATTGTTTTTTTTATATAACTTTCATTTGACACATGGAAAACGGGAATCAGTGCATAAATCTGTGGACTTGAAAAAAATCACGCATAAATTCTGTAGATACATTAGTCCTTCGATTATTGAATTCGTTTCACTGAACTGCCATCTGCGTAAATATCAAATACAATTCCATTATATGTTTCGTTAACTTCTTGCCCTAACGAGTTAACCGTCATTATTATCTGACCTGTTTGTATAGACATATCTACTGTTATAATTTTAGAATATGTAATTTCTCCATTATAATCAACTTGTTTCAAACGGTAATAATTTATTCCTTTACGATATGCAGCATCTATATAAAAATAAGAAATAACATAATTAGAATTTCCCGCACCATCAACCTCACAAACAAAACGAAATTCTTCACCATCATCACTACGTTCTACATTGAAAAAATCATTATTTATTTCATTAGCAGTTCTCCAGTTGATTTTAACATTTCCTTGATAAGGTTTAGCCTCAAAACTCAATAATTCTATCGGTAAAGCTATCGCACCATTTACCGCTCCACCAAATTTACTAAAACTTGTAACCCCTGTCCAACTCAACAAATTCGAGCCTGCAGTAATAGAACCTGTGCCAACCGTAGAAGAAACGTTTGTAAATGTGCTATTCGATGGGGCGATAACTGTTGATCCTGTAATTTTAAAAGGCATTAAATTTGTTTCAGTCCCTCCCACAATGTCCCCATCTACATAAGTATAAGACACATCATAATTAGGACTGGTGATTCCCGAAGATGTAAGATCCCAATATCTATTAATATATTGAGTTAAAGAAGCATTCATCCCTGTAGGGTATGTTGCTTTTGTATAAGTTGTTAAATATGCACTTGCTAACCCTCCATGTGAATTTAATATCCAAGTCATAGGAGTATAATTGGAAGCATCACCTATTGGAAGCGAATAAGTTGTAATTGAATTAACAAACATTTTCACATAACCTATTGTCCCTGCATTATCATACGCAACAATATATCTGGATGAATTCGCATTTGTAACAGACCCATTTGAGGCATTCGTACCTATTGTCAACGTGTAACTTACTGTTTTTAATAATCCCGCTGTAAAATTCAAAGTTGAATTAACAATAGAATTTACTCCTAATGATACGCCTGTACTTGAATTAGAAATTGTTAAATTATTAAACGTTGACGCACTACTTCCCCCTAGTGTTTGTGCAGAACTACCATTAAAAACAACAGTTCCTGAATTATGATTAAAAGTTCCATTATTCGTCCAATTTCCTCCTAAATTTAATGTTCCAGAAGATGCCCCTGTATATGTTCCTGTAATTATTACATTATTGAATGTAGTTACTGTACTTCCACTTATCGTGGATGTTCCATCAAAGGTAACAGTTCCTGTTCCGGCCGTAAAGGCTGTCCCATTATTAACCCAGTTTCCAGCAATTGTACAATTATAATTACCAGTAGCTAATGTTGTACCTGCTCCAATAGTCAATACCCCATCTACATCTACCGTACTTGCTCCGAATGTTTTCGTTCCTGAACCTGAAGTTGAGAGATTATAATAAGTAATTGCTGGGACTGTTTGAGTACCTGATCTATTAAAAACGGTTGTTCCAGTAGCTTCCACGAAAGCTGTATTATCTATAATAGAAGATGATTCTCCGATATTTAACGTCCCTGTTCGTTGATAAAAGAGAGTTGAACTTGTGATTTCATAATAATAAGTTGTCAAATTGTAAGTGTTCATGTCAAAAGACGATGCTCCTATTGTATTTTCAAGATAAAAATCATATATCGACACTGATGCATTTAATTTATAATAAGCTAATTTATTATAACCTATATCATAAGAGGCTAAGGACATATCCCCTGTTCCAGATATAGTTGCGTAACTAGAAGAAGTACCCCCATTACATTGTATATAATAACTCCCCGTATGATTTAAAGTGCCATTTACAACAATATCTCCATATACAAACAAAGTATGGCTTGTTGCTGTTGATGAGTATGTAAATGTTGCTCCCGTTTCAATAGTTAAATCGTACACATATAGGTTCGAAGAAGAATTCGATTGGTCTGGGTAATTTGTCAACCCACTTGGTATATAAATATTAGCAAAATGATCATACGGTTTCACACTTCCTTCCCAATTTGCAGCTGTGCTAGTTTCAACACTTGAAGAACCATCCCACAATTGTCCTGGATAGTCGTCAATCCACACATCAATATCCCAACCCGTATTCGTATTTGAACCATCCGAAGTAAATTTAATTGTTAAACTTCCAGTAGATCCCACATACATGCTTGATGTAAGTGATCCTGAACGAGCCCTGTCTCCTAAAAATCTCGCAGAAGTAGTAGCACCATCATAGGCATAGAAATAATCATAACTGCTTTCTGTCGTACAAGAATTAACTTTTATCCGCACATATTTTCCGGCGGCACAATTGAAAGTATATGTTGCATCTACACTATTGGAATAATTGCTTCCACTTCCTCCATTATCATAAAATTTATCGGGAGAACCTGATGTTGCAGTAATTGTTGCAGATTGAGAACCTGAAGTTCCCATAGTATAAGTTGCTGCGAAACTATCTATAAATACCAAGAAAAAACTGAATGCTACAAACAATTTATTCACTACTTTTTTCAGTTTTTCCATAATTAGCTGCATTTAATTTCACTTCTTTTAAATTAAGCAATAAAATGAAATTACAGAAAAAAAACTAGTGTAAACTGATAAAATTAAGTAGTAATACTTAGTAACTCCTATTATTGTCTTTGGTAAAACCAAACATCGGAGTTTCTTACAAATTGCGATACACTTTATGCGATAAAATTCAATATCAATGTATGAAGAATATATCTCCAAATTACCATGAATTTATTGAATTCTTTTCACTGAACTGCCATCTGCGTAAATATCAAATACAATTCCATTATATGTTTCGTTAACTTCCTGTCCTAACGAGTTAACTGTCATTACTATCCCCCCTGTTTGCTTGGACATATCTATAGATACAATTTTAGACAACGTTGTTTTCCCATTAAAATCTGTTTGTCTCAAACGGTAATAATTAACTCCTTTTTGAAATTCATTATCTATATAAAAGTATGAAATGACATGATTTGAATTCCCTGCTCCATCAACTTCACAAATCAAATTAAAATCAATCCCATCAAAACTTCTTTCTACATTAAAAAAATCATTATCTAACTCGTTCGCCGTTTTCCAATTAACTTTCACATTTCCTTGGTAAGGTTTAGCTTCAAAACTTAGTAATTCAACTGGTAAAGCAACTGCTCCATCCACTGCTCCTCCAAACATACTAAAAGTTGTTAAACCTGTCCAACTTAATAAATTTGAAGCTGTTGTCACGGAACCTGTACCTGCTGTAGAAGAAACATTAGTAAATGTACTATTTGTTGGTGCTACAACTGTCGATCCTGTTATTTTAAATGGTAGTAACCCAGTTTCTGTTCCAACGATATCTCCATTCACATACGTATATGAAATGTTATAATTTGGTGTCGTCATTCCAGAAGACGTTACATCCCAAAAACGATTAATATATTGTGTTAAAGAACTATTCATTCCTGTTGGAGGTGCATTTTTTGTGTAAGTTGTGATATAAGCACTTGACAATCCTCCATTTGAATTTAATGTCCAAGTCAATGGTGTATAATTGGAAATATCACCAATAGGAAATGAATATGCCGTGTTCGAATTGACAAATTGCTTAAAATATCCTATTGTTCCCGCGTTGTAAGTCACAATATAATTTGTAGAACCACCACCAGAGATGGAGCCATTCGCAGACGAAGTTCCTAAAGTTAATGTATAGGAAACTGTTTTCAATAAACCTGTATTTAAGTTTAACGTATTGTTTACAACCGTATTAACACCTAAACTCAATCCTGTACTAGTATTTGAATTTGTCAAGTTGTAAAATGTTGTTGATCCACTCCCTGTTAATGTTTGCGCTGCCGTACCATTAAAAACAACCGTTCCTGAATTGTGTGTAAAAGTTCCGTTATTCGACCATGTTCCAGCAACATTGAATGTTCCTGAAGCACCTGTTAATGTTCCAGTTATTGTTACATTATTAAACGAAGTTGTAGTACTTCCACTGATTGTTGATGTTCCATCAAAGGTAACGGTTCCTGTTCCTGCTGTAAAAGTAGTCCCATTATTAACCCAATTTCCAGCGACTGTTGCATTGAAACCTCCTGTTGCTAAAGTTCCAGCTGTAATCGTTAAATTTCCATTAATATCCATTGTACTTGAAGCAAATGTTTTAGTTCCAGTTCCGTCAATGTACAAATTTCCATAACCTCCTGAAATATTTGTTACTGTTTGTGTAGTCCCATTGTAGTAAACATTGCTATTTGAGTTTAATGTCGTCGTTAAATTGGAAGGAAATCCTCCAGTACCACCAATTTTTAATGATGAACCTGATGACATTGTAAATGTTCCTGTCCCTGTATATCGACCAAAAGAATTTGATGAAATATCTAATATTGACGTTCCATTAATTACTACATTTCCGTTATAAACTCTAAATCTATCTGATGAAGAATTCGATAATGTAACTACTGGATTATTAGAACTTCCGATTGTAATATCTTCAGCTAGCATATAATTTGAATTATTTATTGTGACAGTCTGACTACCTGTACCATCAAACAAAATATCCGATTCATTACCTGCACTTGACGCAGCATATGTTCCAAGAGTCAAATTCCCTTTAAAAGTAATACTTCCAGCAGTAGTATTTGCATAAAGATAAGCAGTATTAGAACCAGAATTACCTATATAAGCGTGTCTCCCGACACTTATTAAACTTGAAGTCGCTGTGCTAAGCAATGCGTAACAGCCTCCATTTCCAGAAGAGCTAACATATAAATCACCTTCTATTGTCAAAGTATAATTATTCGCACTTACACTTAACTGTTTAGAATTTCCTGTTTCTTCAATATAAAGTGCTCCAACAGTAATATCTGCACTCAAAGTAACTGTTTTATCGACTGATACAATCAAAACACAACTATCTCCAGAAGAAGGAACCGCATTTGGACTCCAATTTGTTGAAGTATTAAAATCAGAATTTGTTGCTCCCGTCCAAGTTCTTGTTGTCAATGAATAACTAGGCAAGCAAACACCAAGAAACAAAACAATTAAAAGCAAGTACTTTTTTATTAA
>JACOTM010000058.1 GCA_016178305.1 Flavobacteriia bacterium
ATATTAAAACTCAATATCACAATGAGTTACTCATGAATCGAATATTTGTCATGTTCGGTATTAAGCCATACTTAACGAAAAATAAAAAGAAAATACGACAGCTATTGGATTATGGGAAAATTGCTGCTTGAAAATTTAACGAACTATTGTAAATGATAGCATAAAAAAATCCCCAGATTTTTATTTCTGGGGATACTTATTATTTTATTAGAGTTTGATTTATTGAAAAACGACAGTCATTTCAACACGTCTGTTTTTACTTCTTCCTTCCTCTGTTTCGTTTGTTGCAATTGGTTGCGTTTCACCGAAGAAAATAGCATTGATTCTACTTGCATCAACTCCTTTACTTATTAAATAAGTTTTTACCGCTTCCGATCGTTTTTTAGATAATATCAAATTCGTTTGGTCGTTTCCAACATTGTCGGTATGTCCAGCGATTTGAAGTTTCCAATCTTTTTTCTTAATTAATAAAGCTGCTAAATCATCCAAAGAAGCGAAAGAACCAGGTTTGATAATTGCATTTCCAGTATTGAATTCTAAATTGTCAAATGCAGTTTTTAGAATTTCTTTTTCTGCTTCTTCAATTTTAGGGCAACCATGATTTTCAATAACTCCTTTAACTGTAGGACATTGATCTACTTCGTCTAAAATACCATCATTATCCGTATCTTGATAAGGACAACCTTGATTTTTGATTGGTCCTGCTAAATATGGACATTTGTCATCTTTATCTAACAATCCATCAGCATCTGTGTCAGGCCATGGGCAACCATTGTTTTCTTTTGGTCCAGCAACATCAACACAATTGTCAACGACATCTAAAACACCATCAGCATCTGTATCAGGACAACCATGATTTACTAAAGTTCCAGCCGCTTGAGGGCATTCATCTTCACTGTCTTTGATTCCATCGCCATCTGTATCAGGACATCCATTGAACGCTAATAAACCTGCAATTTCTGGGCATTCATCTTTACTGTCAATAATACTGTCTTTATCGGTATCGGGACATCCTTTAAAAATTCGAAGACCTGCAATTTCTGGGCAGTCATCATCTTTATCAGCAATGCTATCTTTGTCTTTGTCAGGACAACCTTGTAAATGTTTCAAGCCAGCAATATCAGGGCAAATATCGTTTGGATCAATAATACTATCATTATCTCTATCTGGGCAACCTTTAAATTTAATATCACCAGCTAATTCTGGGCATTCATCTTTTTTATCTTTGATTCCATCTCCATCTTTATCTTTCAATGGGCCAATTACAACATTCATTCCAAATGAGACATGTAAATTTTTGGAATTATATGGAATTGGAAAACTTGAACCTCCTTGATTGTTTTTTGATGGAGAAGGAGTCGTACATAAAAAAGTTAGGATATTATCAGACATGACATAAAATTGAATAGGTCCTCCTTTGATGTTGAAACCAAAACCAACATTATTATATGCACGACCATACATGTTATAATTTACAGTTGCACTGAACCAATTTTTGATATTCATATTCATTGCTAATGCTAAGCCAGCTCTATATCTCTTTCTTGTGAATTCATTGTATAACGTAGCACTTGCATTGAAAAATTTATTTAATGTATATGAACCACCGATATAAAATTTAGTATGTAATGAAGTTCTATAACTTTCTGTTGTACCATTTTTTACTAAAAAAGTTTTTGTCGTATCAATTAAATCTTGTCCTGTTTTTTGAGTACTGTCTTTTTTAATTAACCCGTTGAAATCAATTCCTTGAAAGTTATAATTAACGTTACTAGAAGCATAATTGGATGTGTTTGTTTTCCAATTAATAAATCCAAAATCTAGTAAACTTGCACTTAATTGAATTTTGTCTGTTAATATGTAACTAGCTCCTAAATCTAAACCAATTCCTAGATTTTTAAAGCTATAAGGCAGTTTTTTCATGAAAGCTGGATCCATCACTTTGTTTGTGTCTGAAAATGCTAATGAATTAGAAGAATTTATTCCAATTTGGCCATCAATTGTCCAGTCAAAAGTGGTGGCATCAGTTGTTATCCCTAATTTACTTTTAGTTGTATGGATGTTCGCAATACCAGAAATTAATTTAACACGCCCACCAACTGTCAATTTTGAATTAATATTTCTATTATAACCCAAAGCATATTCTATATAAGACGAAACATCAACAGCTAAGCCATCTAGTGCGATTCTTTTTCCTAAGTATTGTTCAGAGCCATTACCATAAGCAGCAAAGCCAAATAAATCTTTGGGAAGAGAAATATTAGAGCGAAAACGATTGGTAACATTGAACGAAACATAATTGTTTTTCTTTACTTTGAATCCAAAACCCAATAATTCATTGTATAAATCAACAGATATAAAATTCATTTTACCTAAGCTTTTCATAAAGCGATCCGGGTCAATCGTTAGTGAATCGTTTGCATTGGATTGAAAAACTTTGTTTAAAGTTGTCGCACTTTGGTTTATATAAATATTTTGAAACCCTAAAGGTAAGCTAACATAAACTCTATTTTTTTGACGAAAACCAGGATTTAAATAATAAGCCTGGGAAGTTTCTTTTAGTCCGTATAAAGTCAAGTTTTGTTGTGAAACAGCTGGAAAAATAAATGCACATATTATTCCAAAACTAAAAATAAACTTGAATACTGATTTGTTTTTTGAAGTCATAACGAAATAATATTTTTTAAAAATCTTGTTTTAAAACTGTTTGTATTCCAAGTTTGAGTGATAATTTGTAATAGTCAAAAATGGTCACATCTTGGTTTGGAGCATTTGTGGTAGCTGCCTCAGCATATATAATAATTTTAGAGACATTTTTCAATTTGCTAATTTGAGTTTTATTCAAATTAATATCTGTTATTTTATTTGTTTTACTTGTGACTTTTCCAGTATTATCAACGGGAGCTCCTTGGATTATTGTTGTTCCATTGGTTGTATTATCACCTAATATATAGAATTGTTCTACTAGATTTGAATCAACAAAAGAAGCTTTAGCTATAAAATCTATAGGGAATCCATTGGTAGCATTTAAACGAATTAAAACGGATTCAATAATATCTAAATTTTGATTGAATTTAAAAGGAAGTGTATCGTTTAATTTAAAATCGTAGGCATAACCTTCTAATGGTAGTTTTAAATCCGCTTTTACGACTAATTTACTGTTTTTTGTAATAAAATTTAAAGGAGGAGTGTTTCCTAGTGGATTGGCTTGGGCATTAATAGTATAACTTAAATATTTGGGAGTTTGAGTAACCAATTGGTCCATATTTGTAGTATTTCCATTATTTAATTCAGCAATATTTGTAATTGCTGTATTTCCCATTACGGCAGGTGTGTTTATACTAAGATTCGATAAATTAGGATTTATTAAATTTACAGTATTACCGTTCTGAGTATTGATTGATTTTAAATTAGTAATATCCATTGTTATTGGAATTCCAAATGAATTTTCAATTGTGAAATTTAATTTTGGATTAATTAAACTAAAAATGCCAGAAGTAGCATTACTAAATATTTTCAATAAAACAGAATCGCTGCCTGCAATTAAATTGGGTTGACCAAAATAACCTGTTGCATTAGCAAATTTCAAATTATCAAGTTGAAATGAAAGATCAAAGTTTTCATTACCTATAATACTTTGACCTGTTCCTTGAATAGTAGCATCCACAGAAACTCTCAGGCTATTTGTTGCGGTTCCGTTTGCTGTAAAATCACAAATTGCATTTGCTAAATCTAAAGTACTTGAAACATTTTGAGGAACATTACCTGTATAATTTAACGAAATCGTTTTATTGGCTGTAGCACCATTAATAGAAATATCTAAAAATGTAAAGTTTAACGTAAAATTATGTTTGTAAGAAGTGTTAACAGATATGTTTAAATTCCCACTCTCTAAAGTAACTTGATTTAATTGTGCACCATTATTTACCGGAAAGTTAATTGAAGTATTGTTTGAGCTAACTTGATTTCCAGAATAACTTGGAGTTGTGATAACACCTAAATCTGTTGGCAACAAGCTTACTTGCTCGGTGTAATTATTTAATTGTAATACAGATTGAGCACTAATTGAAGCAATTTCCCCTCTGTAACTTAAAGCCATTTCCCCAGTTAATGAATCAAACGTAATAACATCATTTACATCTTTAGCAGCTAAAAGATCATGTACATCGAAATCAGCATAACCAATTGGTGCTGCAAAATTGGGGTTCCACGTTCCGCCAGCGACTTTGTTTAGATTTGGCTTTTTACATCCTGTTAAAATAATGAGGCATAAAGAAAGAGTCATTAAAACTCGCCTTTTCAAGAGTTTTTTCATAGTAGAAATTTTAAAAATTTAATTCGAGTCCTGTTTTATGAACGAAAAATAACAAGTAAATATACAATTTATTTTAATTCAAAACATATTGTATAACATATTCATCTACAATCGTTGTGATAATTTTTTGAGCGTTAATATAATTTAAATATGCGATATTTTTTCCATCGATGTTTTTTAGGTTTATTTTTTCGTTGTTTGAATAAGCGTAAACATTGTTACTAATCCCATCAATAACAGTTGTAATAATTTGACCATAATCATCTTTGAAAAGCGAAATAAATTCTAGTTGTCCGAAATTAAATTTTGTTCGTGCAATAATTTTATGTTCGCTATTAAAACAAATTACTTCATTGGAGGCCTGTATAATGATTGTTGGTTCGTTTAATTCATGCGATATTTTTAATATTTTACCACCAACCATTGTTTTAATAACGGATTTATTACCTTTTTGATCAATTTGTATGAAATCATTATTCTCAAATGAGTAATTAACTAATTCATTGTTGTTAATAATTGAATAGGTGTTTTTAGGAATATTGAATTTTCTATATTCTTTTTTCTTTTCAAGATTATACATGCAGTAATTAAAATCATCTTTCGCTCCGATAAGTGTAATTTTTTTACTCGTCCAAATTTTTAAAGGATGTTTAATTAAGGATAAAGATGTTTTGATAATATTAATTAGCTTGCCTTTAAAGTTGTAAATATTGATTTCATTTTTGTCATTTGCTATTGCTAAACATTTAATTCCTTTATGTGTAAAATAAGTCACATTATTAGTAGCTTCAGATTGAAGTTGAATAGGAAAACCATTTTCTTCTTTTCCATTTTTATCAATTAAATGCACTTCTTTGGTTGAAGTGATTAAATATTTTTGATTGTTGTCGAGGTTAATTGTTGAGACTTCATGAAAAGGATAGCCTTTTATTTCTTTTTCCCAGCTTCTTTTACTGTTTTTAAAACCTTTTATAAATCCATTTTTATTCAATATTATAATATTTCCAATTTCATTTAAAACGATGATATTTTCTATATCAATACCTACAGGAGTTGAAAATGATAATTTTTCAGATTCATCAGTATTTGTATCTTTTTCGCTTTTTAGATGTGTCTCAAAAAGTTTGTCTTTATAGCAAGTTTTGGAAAATTTTTCAGTTTCTGAAACAAATCTTTCGGATACTTTTCGAGGTAAATTGGCATAGAAATAATTAATTTTCTTTTTTTTCATCGCTATAGTATTTCCGATTCTATAGTCTGCAATGATTTGTTCACAAATATCTTTTGTTTCAGAGATTACTATAAAATCGTCCATTATTTTTGCGTAAAATCCTTTTGAATTATTTGTTGGAAAGTTTTTTGTTAATTGTATTTTTTCAAAAAATCCGTCTTCTTCATTGTTATCGTCTGATTTAATTATTTCATTTAAAATTAAAATAGGATTTTGGCCATCTTTGTAGTCTGAAATAATGGCTTTTTCTTGGTTGTATTCAAATTCAACAAAACCATTTTGAGCCCAAGTATGTAGAGGACCGTTTTTGTAAATCTTATCCAGCTTTGCATACCATAAATCTTCTGTGAAGTGATATTGTTTTAAAGAAATATATTCAATTTTATTATTTGTTTTAAAATAAATATCGTCAATTGAAAAGGTGTTTTTATAAAATGTTATTATTGAAGCAGAGGCATTTTTATCGTAAATTTCCCAATCCAGCTTCTCTTTTATTTTATTTAATTTGTGAGTCGTCAGTACTAAAATTGACTGATTGTATTTACCGGTTACATTTTTGAAATGAAAGGATTTAAATTTATCAAATTCAATAGGTAATTTTGCATTTTTAAATAATTTAATGAGATTAGATTTCGTCCAATTTTCTTTGATATCAATATAAATTTTAGTTTGTTTTGAGCTATAAATAATTTGATCATTTTTATTTAGCCAAGGAATTATAGAGGTTAGAATTTCTTCGTTTTGCTTAGTTGTGTTGAATTCAATGTTTTTTATAGGGTTTTCATTAAGTTTATTGATAATTAGTATTTTTCCATCATTTAAACCGAAAATATTGCTAGGTGAAAATTGATTTTCTTTATTGATAATGTCATATCCTACAAAGCAAATCCAAACCAAGCTTATTAAACTTAAGCTATATAAAAAATATCGTTTAAACATTATTATCCAATTTCTTCAAAAATAGTTTAAATCGAGATTCGTATTATTTGAATTGAATTAATAAATCAACAATCTATTGTTGTTAATCAAAAAGGGATAATTGTTCTGGAGCAAGCAATGTGAACGATTTTCGATGGTATATGCAAGCTCCTGTTTCTTTAATTGCTTTTCTATGTGCTAATGTTGGATATCCTTTATTTTTTTTCCAATCATATTGTGGAAATTCGAGATGAATTTTTTCCATATAATCATCCCGATATGTTTTTGCTAATATAGATGCTGCAGCAATATTCAGAAATTTACCATCGCCTTTTATTATACATTCGTGAGGAATGTCTTCATATTGTTTAAATCGATTGCCATCAATTAATAGAAATTCAGGTTTTAGTTTTAATTGAGAAACTGCTTTTTGCATCGCTTTGATGCTTGCATTTAAGATGTTGATTTCGTCAATTTCATCTTCATGAATCATAGCAACAGCAAATGATAGGGCATGCTTTTCAATGATTGGCCTTAAGAATTGTCTTTTTTTTTCGGAAAGTTGTTTGGAATCATTTAGAAATTCGTGATTAAAATCTTTTGGCAATATGACCGCAGCCGCAACTACAGGACCTGAAAGGCAGCCTCTTCCTGCTTCGTCGCAACCAGCTTCTATTAATTTTTTATTTAAATATGGAAAAAGTTTACTCATAATGCAAAGTTGGTAAAAAAATTGTATATTAGCTTATTAAAGCGTAAAAGCAACTAAAAGTTTTGTAGATACGTCTTTGAATTGATAAAACATATATAATTATGAAAAGATTAATTTTTTCGATTTTTTTCGTTGGTTTTAGTTTGTTAAGTTTTGGTCAACAAGGTCCGAAAGAAGCTGTTTCACAATCGAAAGTAGAATTGGTTCAAGCAAAAAATGATGGGGTTTTTAACTTTGTTTTACCTGAGGGTACAACGCCTGATAAAGTTGCTGAAAATTCAAAATATTACACGCTGTATTTTAAAGTAAACTACAATGCTGACACTAGACAAGCAAGTGTTGTGATGGTAACAAATGATGAAAAAAGCAGACATGTTATTTGTCGTTTTTTAGTTGCTTCAGGAGTTGATAAAGTGAATACGGAAGGAAAACTTGTTAATGTAGAAGAGTTTTTTCAGACTTATCTGAAGTAGTTAAACGGTTTATTGAAAATAGTGATTCCCCAGCTTTTTAAGTTTGGGGATTTTTTTTGCCTTTCATCCTTTAAAATCTAAGCTTCGTCAAATTCTTTATTTATTTTGATGAATATTCATGGACCTTTGTTCTACTAAAAAGAAATTTAATGAAAGGTTTTGTATTTTGTTTTTCAACTGTTTTACTCTTTTCTTGTACGCAAAGAAATGAGCAAAAAAATAAAGTGGTTGCTCCTCAATCAATAAGTTATGGTGAGGTTGCTATAGATCCTCAAAAAGCAATTTCAGTAGATGAAATGTTAACTTGCTTTGAGAATAATGGAAATAATGCGGTTTTCACTTTCAAAGCTCCAGTTTCAGAAGTTTGTTCAAAGGCAGGTTGTTGGGTCAATATTGATAAAGGAAATGGAGAAACGTTTATGGTTCGTTTTAAAAATCATTTTACAATACCTGTAAAAACGAAAGTAAATACAGAGGCGATTATTCATGGTTTTGCACATGCAGATACTATTTCAGTAAAGAGTTTAAGACATTTTGCGGAAGATGCAGGAAAATCAAAAGAAGAAATTGAAAAAATAACAGAACCACAATATGAATTTGGTTTTCAGGCTGACGGCATAATGTTGTTGAAATAATATTACCTATTTCTACTATTTACTACTAAAAAAAAGCGAGATAATAATTTTATCCCGCTTTTTTCAGTTATTTAGACGTTTCTTAAGCTTTTAAATGAGAAAGTAATCGTTCAAAATTAGGATTCGTAGTTAATGAATCAGCACCGATAGCTAGAATTTTTTTGCAGTTGTTTCTTTCTAACCAGAAGGTAAAGTTTGAAACGCCCACATTTAATGTTCCATTGATGTCAATTTTTTGAACGGGTTTTTGTTTGCGATCAAAAATATCTCTTAGTTCACCACAGTCTTTGTCTATACTTTGATTTTCTGTAAAAATAATTAATCCGTCAATTTCATTTTCTTGATTATCGTGTTTTTTGAACTCGCAAATTTCAATATTAGAATCCATAATCCAATTTGAAATCTGTTTTGCAAATTTTGTTTCAGTCTGTAAGTAAATGCTATCTATTTTCATTTCAATTGTCAAGAATAATTATCGTCATGTTAATTATTGGAATGCAAAAGTACAGCTTTCGTACCGATATTTACAATAATTTTATTAACTAATTATTAGAAAATTTAATATCCTAAAATTTTCAAATAATCAGCAGCTGTTTGTTCTTCTGAAAAAAGTTCTGTTTTTAACTTTCCGTTTTCATCTCTTCGAATTAAAAGATGTTTAGGTTCAGGGATTAAGCAGTGTTTTAATCCACCGAATCCGCCAATCGTTTCTTGGTATGCACCGGTATTGAAGAAGCCAATATACATAGGTTTGTTTTTATCGAACTTTGGAAGATAAATAGCATTTGAATGTTGTTCGGAATTGTAATAATCATCGCTATCGCAAGTTAAACCTCCCAGTAATACTCTTTCGTAATCATCATTCCATCTATTAATTGGGAGAAGAATGAATCGTTGGTTAATGGCCCAAGTATCAGGGAGATTGGTCATAAAAGAAGAGTCAATCATGTTCCATTTTTCTCTATCATTTTGTTGTTTTTGATGCAGAACACTGAAAATAGCACCTCCACTTTCGCCAACTGTAAACGATCCAAATTCGGTTACAATATTTGGTTCTTCAATATCGTAATCCATGCATACTTTTTTAACTTGTGTTAAGATTTCACGAACCATATATGCGTAGTCAAAATCAAAAGCCAATGATTTTTTGATTGGAAAACCGCCACCGATATTTAAAAGGTCTAAAGTTGGACAGATTTTCTTTAAATCACAATATATACGAAGTAATTTTGTTAATTCATTCCAGTAATATGCTGTGTCATTAATTCCTGTATTTATAAAGAAATGCAACATTTTAACATTTACTCTTGGATTGTCTTGGACCATTGCCTTGTAAAAAGGGACAATTTCTCTGTATCTGATTCCTAATCGAGAAGTGTAAAATTCGAATTTTGGTTCTTCTTCAGATGCAATTCGTATTCCAATATTTAATTCTTTATCAGTAGCATCAAGCAGTAATTGTAATTCTTGAATATTATCAACAACAGGAATAACATTTAATTCTGTGTTTTCAATTAACCAAGCAATATTTTCAACATATTTATCTGTTTTGAATCCATTGCAAATTACAAATTTACCCGGAGTTAATTTCCCGGATTCATACAAGTTTTTGACGATATCAATATCAAAAGCAGAAGAAGTTTCAATGTGAACATCATTTTTTAAAACCTCGTCTAATACAAAAGAGAAATGAGAACTTTTTGTGCAATAGGAATAATGATAATTTCCACTATATCCAAGGTTGTGCATGGCTTCTCTAAACCAACCTTTTGCTCGTTGTATATTGTTTGATATTTGAGGGAGGTAATTGAATTTCAAAGGTGTACCGTGTTCTTCAATTAAACGCATAAGGTCAATTCCGTGAAAAAACAAACGATCTTCTCTTAAATTAAATTCGTATTGAGGAAAGTCAAACGTTTGGTCAATTAAATCAATATACTTCGTTCTCATTTTTTAAAATAATCTACTTTTAATAAAAAAATGACTAACCTACCAAATCTAATATGAGAGAAGGAGGACGTCCAATAATTGCTTTGTTGTCTTTTATAACGATAGGTCGTTCAATAAGTTTCGGATATTGAACTAAAATTGAAATTAATTCTTCTTCATTTAATTCTTTACCTTTGACATGTTCTTTATATTCCTCTTCACCTTTTCGCATAATTTCGAGTGCAGAAATAGATAATTTGGAAAGTAAGGCTTTGATGTCATTTTGATTTGGTGAATTTTTCAAATATTCAACAATTGTTGGTTTTATTCCTTTTTCTTCTAAAAGGCATAAAGCTTCTCGACTTTTTGAACATTTTGGATTGTGATATATAATAATTTCTTGATTCATCTTCTTTTTTTGGGGGAATTTTAAAAATTCAGGACAAAGGTATTATATAAAAATAAGAATTACTGTCTTCCAAGGTAGTTTTATTTTAGAAATACTTGAATTCACTTAGGGGGTAGGAATTCATTTTTAAAAAAGTAGATTTTATTTAAGATATTAACAATTTGGATAAAATGTATGAATAACTCTTTCTGAAAAGTTAAAATATTCCCTTATTTTTTATAAATTTGCAACAACTTTTTTAACTGAAAAACAGTTGGAAAGCATTGAGAATTACTTGTGAATAAGCAAGTTTTTTCAAAGTGTATAATTTAAGATGATTTAAAATGAATTTATTAGACAAACTAAAAACACGACTTGGACCTCTAGGAGATCATGCACATTATTCTCATGGTTATTATACTTATCCAAGATTAGAAGGGGAAATCGGAACAAAAATGATGTTCAATGGTGAAGAGAAGTTAGTATGGAGTTTGAATAATTATTTAGGTTTAGCGAATCACCCTGAAGTTCGTGAAGCTGATGCGGAAGGTGCTCGTTTATATGGAATGGCTTACCCAATGGGAGCTAGAATGATGAGTGGAAATACTAAATTGCACGAACAGTTTGAAAGCGAAATAGCTGATTTTTTAGGTAAAGAAGATGCTTTTTTAATGAATTATGGTTATCAAGGTATGGTATCGATTATTGATGCTATTGTTGATCGTCATGATGTAATTGTTTATGATGCTGAATCTCATGCTTGTATCATTGATGGTATGCGTTTGCATTTAGGAAAACGTTTTGTGTTCAAACATAATGATGTTGAAGATTGTGAAAAACAATTGGCTAGAGCGAAAAAAATCGCAGATCAAAATAACGGAGCTGTTTTAGTTATTACTGAGGGTGTTTTCGGAATGAGAGGAGATCAAGGTAAATTGAAAGAAATTTGTGCTTTGAAAGCGAAATATGAATTTACAATGTTGGTTGATGATGCTCATGGAATCGGTTGTTTAGGTGAAACAGGAGCAGGAGCAGGTGAAGAACAAGGATGTTTAGATCAAATTGATTTGTATTTTGGAACTTTCGCAAAATCTTTTGCAGGTATTGGTGGTTTTGTTGCTAGTACGAAGGAAGTTATCATGTTCTTAAAATACAATATGCGTTCTCAAATTTATGCTAAAGCATTACCTATGCCTATGGTTTATGGTGCTTTGAAAAGATTAGAGTTGATGCGTACAAAACCAGAATTAAAAGCAAAATTATGGGAAATTACAAATGCGCTACAATCAGGTTTAACAGAAGCAGGGTTTAATATCGGTGATACAAATACACCTGTGACTCCTGTTTATTTGAGTGGTTCAATTCCTGAAGCAACTGCTTTAGTTCAAGATATTCGTGAAAATTATCAAGTTTTCTGTTCAATGGTTGTTTATCCAGTTGTTCCTAAAGGAATGATTATTTTACGTTTAATCCCAACTGCTGATCATACAATAGAAGATGTGGAAAGAACATTGTCTGTTTTTAAATCAATCAGACAAAAATTAGTTGAAGGGAAATATAATCCAGTAGAAGTACAAGCTTAATCAGAAATTAATAGCTCAATTATCGAATAGAATTGAGCTATTTTTATTTTCGTTAAATAATTTAGATAAGATGTCAAATCAATTTGCAAAAAGACATATTGGCTCGAATGAGGCTGATGTAACAAAAATGTTACAAACTATTGGTGTAAAATCAGTTGATGAATTAATTGATAACACAGTGCCAGCTGATATTCGTTTAAAAACTCCATTAGCTATTGGAGAAGGATTAACTGAATATGAATACTTGAATCATTTGAAAGCGTTAGCAAGCAAAAACAAAGTATTCAGAACCTATATTGGTCAAGGGTATTACAATACGATTTTACCTTCTGTTATTCAACGTAATATTTTAGAAAA
Source organism: Flavobacteriia bacterium (assembly GCA_016178305.1). Lineage (GTDB taxonomy): Bacteria > Bacteroidota > Bacteroidia > Flavobacteriales_D > Crocinitomicaceae > CAIUKX01. The sequence continues at coordinate 12,542 of JACOTM010000058.1, forward strand.
TCCAGGATGGTACACAGCTTATACGCCTTACCAAGCTGAGATTTCTCAAGGTCGTTTGGAGGCTTTATTGAATTACCAAACAATGGTAATCGATTTAACTGGTTTACCAATTGCAAATGCTTCTTTATTAGATGAATCTACAGCAGCAGCTGAGGCGATGAATATGTTTTTAGGAAATAGAAGTAGAGATAAACAAAAAGCTGGTGCTTTGAAATTCTTTGTTTCTGAAACTGTTTTCCAACAAACAATTGATGTATTAATGACACGTTCTGCTCCTTTTAATATTGAGTTGGTAATCGGTGATCATAATACAGTTGAATTAGATGCATCTTTCTTTGGAGCATTACTTCAATATCCAGATAGAAATGGTGAAATCAATGATTTTTCTGCATTTGTATCGAAAGCAAAAGCGAATGAGGTTCAAATTTGTGTGGCGAGTGATTTATTAGCACTATCATTATTAACACCTCCAGGAGAATGGGGTGCTGATAGTGTTGTTGGTAATTCACAACGTTTTGGTGTTCCGATGGGATTCGGTGGACCTCACGCAGGTTTCTTTGCTTGTGCTGATAATTACAAAAGAAATATTCCTGGACGTATCATTGGTGTTTCAGTAGATGCAGATGGAAATCCAGCTTTAAGAATGGCTTTACAAACACGCGAACAACATATCAAACGTGAAAAAGCTACTTCTAATATTTGTACTGCGCAAGCATTATTAGCGATTATGGCTGGTATGTATGCGGTGTATCATGGAAAAGAAGGAATTAAAGAAATCGCTCAAAATGTTCACAATACGGCAAATAAATTAGCGACTGAATTGAAAAATGCAGGATTGAAAGTTTCAACTTCTATTTTCTTCGATACGTTTGTTGTTGAAGTAGCTGATGCAAAAGCAGTATTGACAAAAGCAGTTGCAAAAGAGATGAATTTGAGAGCTATCGATGCTACTCATGTTGGAATTTCAGTAGATGAAACAACTTCTAAAAATGATGTTGCTGATTTAGTTGAAGTGTTAACAGGTGCTTCAAAAGCAGTTGAAATTTCAGCTTCTACTTTGATTTCAGCATCGAAATTCAATAGAACTTCAGCTTACTTAACGCATAACGTTTTCAATCAGTATCACAGTGAATCTGAAATGATGCGTTACATCAAACGTTTAGAAAATAAAGATATTTCGTTGGTTCACAGTATGATTTCTTTAGGGTCTTGTACAATGAAATTGAATGCTGCATCTGAATTATTACCTTTAACATGGCCTCAATTTGCGCATATTCATCCATTTGCTCCTGTTGATCAAACAGAAGGATACAATGAGTTGATTGCTGAATTGAACAAAGATTTAAGTGAAATTACAGGGTTCGCTTCGATGAGTTTCCAACCAAATTCTGGTGCTCAAGGTGAATATGCTGGATTGATGGTAATTCGTGCTTTCCACATTGCAAATAGTAATCCAAATAGAACAGTTGTATTGATTCCTTCATCTGCTCACGGAACTAATCCTGCTTCAGCTGCAATGGCGGGTATGGATATCGTTATCGTAAAATGTGACGAAAAAGGAAATATTGATATCGCTGATTTAAAAGCAAAAGCGGAACAACATTCTGAGAACTTATCTTGTTTAATGGTAACTTATCCTTCTACACATGGTGTTTATGAGGAAGGTATCAAAACAATTACACAAATCATTCATGATAATGGAGGACAAGTGTATATGGACGGAGCAAACATGAATGCGCAAGTAGGTTTAACAAGCCCAGGTAATATTGGTGCAGATGTTTGTCACTTGAACTTACATAAAACATTTGCTATTCCTCACGGTGGTGGTGGACCAGGAGCTGTAAAATGGCGATTTTGAATGCGAATTACATCAAAACAAGATTAGATGGTCATTATCCAACGCTTTACTCAGGTAAAAACGGATATTGTGCTCACGAAATGATTTTGGATTGCGTTGAATTTAAGAAAAATGCAGGTGTTGAAGTAGGGGACATAGCAAAACGTTTAATGGATTATGGATTTCATGCACCAACAGTTGCATTCCCAGTTCATGATACATTGATGGTTGAGCCAACAGAAAGTGAAAGTAAAGTTGAAATGGATCGTTTTTGTGATGCAATGATTTCTATCAAAAAAGAAATTGATGAAATTGCTGCAGGTCAGTTTGATAAAACAAACAATGTAATCAAAAATGCGCCACATACAATGCACCGAGTTGTTAGTGATAAATGGGAACAAGCTTATTCAAGAGAGAAAGCAGCTTTCCCATTAGAATACATTCGTGTAGCTAAATTCTGGCCAAGTGTTGCAAAAATTGACGCTGCACATGGAGATAGAAATTTAGTTTGTGCATGTGTTCCAACTTCTGAATATGCTGAATTAGTATAATTTGTATTGAATAATATGTTATAAAAGGTGTTTAGTTTTCTAAACACCTTTTTTGTGAAAATGAAATTTTTTAAAGATGAAAAAAGAGAAAGAAAGACCAAAAAATGCTTGGGAATGGATTAAAATTTATTTCCCTGATGTCTGGCAATATTTGGTAATCATTTTGATTATTATTTTGGGGGCGATATTTATATTGTGATATTTAATTGTTGGTATGCGATTAATCGCATACCAACAATTAAATATTGTGATTATTTTGAATAATATATTTCAAAATACAAATAGATTGATTAAATTCAATATAAAAATCAATCTATGCCTGATAAATTCAAAAACAAATATCGTAATGGTACTTTTCGTTTACAATCTTGGGATTACAGTTCCAAAGGTTTTTATTTTATTACAATTTGCACCCAAAACAGAGAGCATTTTTTCGGTAAAATCGAAGGGGGAAAAATGGTATTATCTGAAATTGGAAAATTAGCCGAAAAATATTGGATAGAAATACCAAATCAATTTTCATTTATCAAATTACATGAATTTGTTGTAATGCAGAACCATGTTCATGGGATATTGGAGATAAAAAATGATAATAATATGGGGTTGAATGGTTGTGGGGACGCGATTAATCGCGTCTCCACAACCATTCCAATAGGAATAAATGGTGGTTTTTCAGGAATTAAAAACCCCATGTTTCATGAAAATATTTCACGGGTTATTCGATGGTACAAAGGCAGATGTTCATTTGAAATGAGAAAAATTCATACCGATTTTCAATGGCAAAAATTATTTCATGATCACATCATCAGAAATCAACAATCGTTTGAAAATATTTCCCGATATATTATCAATAATCCGAAAAATTGGAAAGAGGATCGGTTTGGTGGTTGATGGTTTATTCCCCCTGTAGGCATGCGATTAATCGCATGCCTACAGGGGGGAAATCAAATGTTTATAATCCCGATTCAATTTCTGTCGTATCTGTGACATCGACGGCAACTGCAAAATTTTCAACCCAACACGGAAAAATCACCTTTCGAATTGTATTTCTAAATGCTTCATTTTCTTTTCTTTGTTTTTGAACGACATAATTTTTTTGTTCTTTATATAACCATGCTAATTCATCACCAATTGGCATTTTTTCTATAATTCCACGAGCTTCGTTTAGTGAATTAATTTTCTTATCCAATTCTTTTTCAGAAAGTTCTGTGAGATTTAGTTCGCCTAAATTTCCTTTTTTTACACCTTTTTTCTCTTGGTAGAAATAGCCTTTATCAGAAATTCCGACAATACATAAATCATAATCAATATCATTATTTAATGGGTAATCAAATTTTCCATTGATAGGAGAAATACGCTGATAACTATTTAATTGTGATGGAAATAAATAAGCGAATAGTTTAGGATAATTTTTATTGTTTTTTACTTGAAAAGAAAAAGGATTGTAAGTGATTTTTGCAGTTTTTCCTGTTTCTGGATCAGTAATTGTCGTAGTTTTTCTTTTAACAGTTGAATTCCATATCTTAGCAATGTTTCCTTCAATTACATATTTATCTAAATTGTAAATTGAACTTATTCCAATTATTTTAAAACCAAGAGTTTTTCCTAATTGTTTTTCTACATTTTCAAGGTTAAACTTAAATTCTTCGATTAACGCTTTATTTTCTCTGTTTGAAGTTCGTTGTAATTCATTGTTGCGCTCATTATTTAGGTCCTCATCCCATTGATCATCTTTTTCTTGTTGCTTTCTTTGATTGGAAATTGCTTCTTCTTTAAGTTGTTCAATAGCATTTTTGTAAAAGCGCTCTAAATTTTTATAATGTGGACTATCTGGATTAACAGCTCCAATATTTTCACTCACATATTCATTGAATTGTTTGTAACCCATTTTAACAGCTTTCTCATCCAACGATTTCATTGATTTTGATAAATCAGAAGTATAAAGATCTAATAACTTTTCATCACAAGTTGAATGAATGGTTGCCATGCGTTTTTCAAATTCTCTTGTAGCTAAAAGGGTGTTATTGAATTCAGGTTTCCAAAATGCTAAGACTTTTGAGGGATGTATGTATGAAGTTGTGTTATAATTGGGTATTGCAATTGTAAATTGATTTGAATATGGATATAAACAATGTGTATTATTACATGTTTGAAATTCAATTACACCTTTTACAACTATATTTTTATCTTTTAAAGGTTTTATTTTTTGAGATATTTCAATAAATCCATCGTAATATAGATAAGTAATATTATTCTCATCATTTTGATATTTTGGTTTTGGACCTAAAATACTTCCAACTATGTTATAATCTTTAGAATTATTTAATTTCAAAATGGTAGGGAATAAAAAGGAATTGGATTTTGTATTTATTGCTCCAATTTTCCAATTATCAATTATAGAAAGATAGCACTTTACTAAAACGTATTCATCGGTTTTTTCATATGAAAATGAAACATGAACTTTGTCTTCAGGAGATTCAATTTGATTTAAATTTGAATTAGAAGCTAAATAAGTTTGTTCATAGTTAAATGATCTTTGATTTATATTTTCAACACCAAAAATTTTTGATAATGAATCAGTATTTGAGTAATTATTTATCTCATCAAAACTCAAATACAAACTATCACGATACTTTTTATTCGTTGGTTTTTTCAATGCATCTAATTTGGTTTCATAACCTTTTGGGTAAAAATCCAAATTTTTCATATCTACCGAAACTGGAATTTTTTCTAATGGTTTTGGGTTAGTCCAATTTATCAATCCGTCTTTTCCTTTTTCACCAGAAAACAATTGCATGTCTTTCTTGTATTCATTCACAGGAGTTTGAACATAAACTCCGACTTTAGGGTTTACGGTTAATTTTTCACCTTTCTCAGTATAAGCTTGGAATCCAAACATGCCTTGTGTTTCCAATAAACGATCATCAGCCATGGTGCTTAAGCCACTTTTAACAATCGTTGTAGCATCTTTAGCTTCTTGCCATTGAATGATTGCATTTTGGTTGTAAGGTTTTCCATTTAACAAAAAAGCATTTTCAGGAATGGATAATAAAACACCAGACTTGGATAATACAATGCTATCATTTCCTTTCCACTCAAAAAATTCAGAAGCTAAATTTTCTATTGGAGCAATTGCTTCGAGTTGTTCAATCAAAGAAGAGGAAATAGAAGTTTCGTTTTGACTTTTAGTTGAAGAGGAATTTGTGTAAATTAGATAGCTTAATAAACTAATAGCAAGAATAATTACTAACGTTATTCCAGCTGATGTTATTCCTTTATAAAAATGATATGATTTTCCAATTTTTTGAATTTGTAAACGAGTTGTAGCTCTTTGAATTCCTTCAATAATTTCTTGTTGGAAAGCCAATTCTTTTTGTAAATTTTTATTTTGAGCTAATTCTTTTTCGAATGTTGCTTTTTCAGAATCTGATAATTCGTTAGATAAATAACGATTTATCATTGTTGTGAAATCTGTACTCATAATGATTTTGGTTTAAAGTGAATAAATCGTTTCTTCTGAATTTTTTAATTCTTGTTCAGATAATTCTTTTGCTTTTTGTAAACAACGATACTTTTGTGTTTTTACCACTTTTTCGTTTCGTAAGCCTACTTTTTTAGCAATATTCACCATGTTCCAACTTAAACCATAGAACAATTGTAAGATTTCTTGGCATTGTTTTCCTAATCGATTGATTGCGGTTTCAATGGTTTTCAATTTCATTTCTTTTTGAAACCAAGTTGATTCCATTTCAATCTCGTCAGATGTAAATTCTGTTTTAGGAAGTTTGTTTTGTTTTCTGGCTTCATTATACCATAATAATTTGCAAGTGCTTTTTACATAATGAAATGGTTCAACGGTTAATTGAAAATTTTCACTTCCTTTTTTTCTTGTGTAAATTATTAACGCTTCTTGAAAAATATCTTCAGCATCTACAGAATAACAACCGAACGTTCCTAAAAATCGTTTAATCTCAGGCCACTTTTTATATAGCACTTTTAATTCGGTTTCTAAATCTTTGTCTATCATTTTGGTTGACATAGTGAATTGTTTTCTATAGATGTTCACTTTTCAAAAAGGTAAACAAACATAGGTAGGTAATTAATCATCTGCCTATGTTTGTTTTAATCATTTCTTCAGCTTCAATCCAATCACATTCGGCAAAGGCCAATAGGTTTTATTATCATCAGTAGGATAGGTATTAGAGACATAGCTTCCTACTTTTTCGATAATTGTTTCTCCAACTCGAATGTATAAACTCGTTTCTGGTCCGCCTTCCATGTATATTGCATTTGTGAGTTTGAAAGGAAAACTTAGCATAAATTGAATCATTTGAGAATGAGTGTAAGGTGAACGTGTAAAGATGAAATAAACAAATCCATCCGTTCCTTTAGCGGCAATTAGCATACTACAGGATTGTTTTTTCTTATCCCAGCTTAATGGTTGTCCATCACAATCTAGCATGCGCATTCCTTGAGCGCAACAATGGTATTCTTTATCAATTTTTTCCCACGATACACATTTTGTATCTAAAATATTGAAACATGTATTATTGTTTGTATCTATTGGGTTGAAAGCAATAGTAGCATTATAAGTAGGATGTACATTTGGATTGTTATAATGTCCGTGACTTTTAAGATATCCTTTGCTTTGTAATTTTTTTGATAATTCATACATTCCTGCATTAATTACAATGTTTAAGTTAAATGTGTCGGCCCATTCAATAACTGTTCGTGGAATACTGTCGTATTTTGTAGCAGATAATAAATAATAGTCAAATTGTTTGGGATCGAATTTTACGATACTAATTTTAGAGTCATTTATTTTTGATTTTATTGGAGCATCTCTTTCACAGTAGAATAAACCATCGGATAATTTTGTCCAATCACTGGTGTAAACAACATTTGGTTTTATTGTGTCTTTGGTTTCGTTTTGACAATGATAAAGCGGAATTATCACAATTGAAAAAACAAATATTAAGTAACTTTTACGAAGCAACATTCCAATCAAATTTTTTCGGTTTAAAAGGGAAAATTTCAAATAATTCCCCGGAGTAATAAAATTCATAAGCAATAGAACCAAATGAATGAGGTTTTTCATCAATTTTAATGGTTGAACCACCAACTTGAGGATTTTTTTTTGGAATAGATTGTGGGTAACCAACATTGAAAAGTGTTGCCAAGATTTCAGGTCTATCTTCAATTGGATATCCTGCTTTTTCCCATTGAACTTTCATTTGTTTTAAGAAAATGGCAGCATACATATAAGAGTAAAAATGTTTTTTAAAATCGGTTAATCGATTAATTCTTTCAGAGGTTGGATTATTTGTTTTGAAATCTAAAAGATGTTCATATTCTTTTCCTAAATAATATTTACTGGTACTGTCTTTTAAATGTTCTTCAATTTGAATAGCTGTTAGTTCTTTTATTCCGGTTACTCCAAAAGAAAATTGAGATTCAACAGAAAGTATTTTCAAAGGACCAATCCACTTTTTGAATGCTTCTCTACTTGAATTAAATAATCGAATTTGTTCACCAACTAAACAAGATACAATTAGACGAGATTCCACACCCGTTAAATTGGAGACAGAGTCAATGATTTTTCTATCCTTTGCAACCGCCGTTTTAAATACCATCCATTCGTTTATATTCATCCAATCAAAAACACTACCGTTTTTCTTATGAAGATGTTTTTGATGCTTATTTTTTTGATATGCTTTAATTTCAGCCATGTAAGATTTGTTTTCTTTCATGTACATATCAACAGCTCCAAGCATTCTTAAAACTTCATTTTCATTTTTAGATTTTAAGTAAGCATTTAAAATAAAGTTGGCATTTTTGGGGTAATATTTATTTAAAATTAATATTCGATGTAATGCTTCATGGTGCATTACTTGTTCCTTGGTAATATTTTTTTTGAAAGATTGATTGTATTTGTTTCGAATTTCTTGGAAATAGCGCGTGTTTGTATCCACAGCACCTGATTCATTTGTCCATTTGAATTTTATGGCAAGGAATGTTCCAACATAGAAAACACCTGCTAAAGCGAATATAGTATATCCGGTAAAAAATGGAATTTTAAACCATTTACTTTTAAAAAAACGTTTCAAGATTTTTGAATTATATTATTAAGTACAAAAATAGGAAAAGATTTTGGTTATTTCTTTGCCAAAACTTCTTTCCCTTTTTCTGTTAATTGATAAGCTTGTTCTTTACTTTTGATGTATTCTTTGTTCGTGAATTCTAATAATTCTAGATCTAGTAATGGTTTAAGAAATATTTTTTTGTTTCTCGATTGATATGTTTTTTGAAGTAAAATTTCGATGATTTCTTTTCCTTTTTTAGGTTCACTGGAACAATATTTCAATATAGTTAAATATTTTTCAGGTAAATTATTTTTCTCTAATTCAGGTGTTTTTTCTTTTGGTTTTTGGACTTTATAGATTGCTCTTGGTTCTGAAATTATATTCGTGCTTCGTGTAGGGAGCGTTTCTTCGAGCCAATCGATGTAGTCTTCTATTTTGGAAGCAAGATAATAAGGCAGATCTAACAAGAAAAATTCTTTTCCATTTTGAGTACTGACTTTATTTAGAGCAAATTCTCCAGCAAAAAAGCGTATTGCATATCTCAATGGAGATTCTTCCATGAAGATTTGAAGCGATTTTATTTTACCTATAGAACCTGATTTTACTTCGATTGGAACAAGTTTTCCTTTATATGGAAAGATAAAATCAACTTCTGCAGAAGAGCTGTTTTTTTGGCGAACCCAATATTTTAATTTATCCAATGGAAATGATTGAAATGACAATATTTCTTGGCCAACTAAGTGTTCGATTAATGTCCCTTTATAAACTAAATTTAGGTCTTTTGTTCCTAATATGTCATTTTGTAATCCAACAAAATAATTCACTAATCCTGTATCGAAAAATTGAAGCCTGGGAGATTTTCGGTAATCTTCTATTGCAGGTATGGATGTACTTACAGTTGGATAAATTAAATGCAATAGATGTGTTTTTTCTAATGTTCTTAGTGTTTCTCCTATTTCTCTAGATTTATAATTTCCATTACCGAATCCTTCAAAAGTCAATCTTTTTCCTGCATGATGCAAAGATTGTTGTATGGTAAATCGGATGAGTTGCAATTCAATTTTTGAAACGGCATATTTTTCAGCGTCTCCTAAATATGAATCTATAAGTGAATTGTATATATCACCTAAAGCTGTTACATCTTTATTCTTTACATAATGTTGAACGACTTCAGGCATTCCTCCTATTAAAGCATAGGTATGAAACAATGTTAATAATGTTTGATGAGCAAAATCGTTGAGAGGTATATTATTGAATTCTTCAAATGCCTGTTCGTAACCCATGGCTATAATAAATTCTTTAAAAGATATTGGTCGAAGTATTCTGAAGGTTACACGCCCTACGGGAAAAGTGATGTTTTTGCCTAATAATGTTTCAAGCATACTTCCAGCAGCTATTACAGGTAGTTCTGAAACTTCTTCTTTGAAATAGCGTAAAAAATTGATTGCTTTTGGCACTTCTTGTATTTCATCTATGAATAATAGTGTTTCTTTTTTTGAACTTAAACTCTTTTTATTCATTACGAATAATTTGGTGGTTAATTCTTCGATTCCGTCATATTCTTGAAATAAATCTTGGTATTTTTTTTCTTCTAAACTTATGTAGATATATTGTTTGAATTGTTTAGCAAATTCATTGACAACGGTAGTTTTTCCAACTTGACGAGCACCTCTGAGTATCATTGGCTTTCGTAAATCAGAATCTTTCCATTTTTCTAAATCTTTTAGTATTTCACGATATATCATGACGGTTAATTTTACGTAAAGGTAAGGTTTATTTTTGGTTTAATAAATAAAATAAGGGTTAATTTTTTATAAAATAGCAACACAATAAGGGTTAATTGTATGTGTTTATGTTGTATAATAAGGGTTAAAATTTAAATGCGTTGTAGTAAAATAAGGGTTAATTTTGATTTGTGAATGAAATAATTGTGATTAGTTTGAAATGTTTCATATACAAATGAAAAGGTAGTTAAAATGCTTCACAGATAATTTGTGAAGCATTTTATATAAAAAGATTGATTACTAGTATGGGATGATTTTCTATAAAATCTCAATTACTCCTGCTGCACCTTGACCTGTACCGATACACATTGTAACAACACCGTATTTCTGATTTCTTCTTTTTAATTCGTTGATGATTTGAACCGTTAATTTTGCTCCAGAACAACCTAGTGGGTGTCCTAATGCCAAAGCTCCTCCATTTACATTAACGATATCAGGATTTAATCCAACTTCGCGAATAACTGCTAATGATTGAGAAGCAAAGGCTTCGTTCAGTTCAAAAAGGTTAATATCTTCTAATTTTAAACCTGCTTTTTCAATGGCTTTTGGAATTGCTTCAATTGGACCAACTCCCATGTATCTTGGTTCTAAACCTACAACAGCATAAGATACTAAACGAGCAACTGGTTTTAAACCTAATTCATTAACCATTTTTTCAGACATTACTAATACGAATGCTGCTCCGTCAGATGTTTGTGAAGAAGTTGCAGCAGTTACAGAGCCTTTAGCATCAAAAACGGGTTTCAGAGCACCTAATGATTCTAATGTTCCGCCTAGTCTTGGTCCTTCGTCTGTATCGACTATATAACTTTTAACTTGACGTTTTTCGTTTTTGTCTAAGTAAACTTCTTCAATTGTTACAGGTACAATTTCATCTTTGAATTTTCCTGCTTTGATGGCAGCGATAGCTTTTTCGTGAGATTTGATTGCAAATGCATCTTGATCTTGTCTTGAAACATTGTATTTGTTTGCAACGGCTTCAGCTGTCAATCCCATTCCCCAATACCAATCTGGGTGTTCTTTACCAACTTTTGGATTTGGAACAATTCTCCAACCTCCCATTGCCATTACCGACATTGATTCAACTCCTCCGGCAATAATACAATCAGCCATTCCTGACTCAATTTTTGCAGTTGCGATTGCAATTGTTTCCAAACCTGAAGAACAATATCTGTTTACAGTCATACCTGGAACTTTTTCAGTGTCTAATCCCATTAATGAAATTAAACGTCCCATGTTTAAACCTTGTTCTGCTTCCGGAGTAGCGTTCCCAACGATCACATCGTCGATTCTGTTTTTATCTAATTGTGGAACAGATGCAACCAAATGTTTGATAACATCTGCCGCTAAATCATCTGGACGGTAAAAACGAAACCCTCCTTTTCCAGCTTTCCCAACCGCTGAACGAAATCCTGTTACTATGTATGCTTTTTGACTCATTTTTGTAGATATTAGATTGTTAGAAATTAGAAGTTAGACTTGAATCATATTTTACATCAAGACTTTTCTTAAATCCAACTATCATTTTTTGTAATTCATTTATTTTTTCAATTATTTCTTCTGAATCAGTGTTAAATAGATCATTTGCAAGAATTAATTGTGTTTCTAATTCAAATGAAGAAGAAATAC
>JACOTM010000001.1 GCA_016178305.1 Flavobacteriia bacterium
GAACCAGTGATAGTAGTTGGTTCAGCGAAAATTGTAGTAGCGGGTGCGGCAATATAATAACCACCAGAAGCTGCAACATCTCCCATAGACACGATTACTTTTTTGACTTTATTTGTTAATTTTACTTCTCTCCAAATTTCATCACTAGCAAGAGCACTTCCTCCTGGACTGTTAATTCTAAAAACGACTGTTTTAATTGATTTAATTTTTCGTACGTCTCTAAAAAGTTTACAAATTTCTTTAGAAGACAAACCTTCTCCATCAGTTGAAACTTCTCCTTCTGCTAAAATAACAGCAATGTTTGGTTCTGTAGATTTAATTATTGTTTGTTCTTGATAGAATTTCGTTTTCGCATATTTTTCAAAACTTAGTAAGTGAATATCATCCGTTATTTTTTGACCTAGTTTTTTATTAATGATGTCTAAAACTTCATCTTTATACTTTACACCATCGATTAATTTATATTTGAGTGCATCATTTGCTCTTTTTATCTGGGCATTTTCAGCGATTGAATTCAATTCTGTAATTGAAATTTTTCGATCTTTTGAAATATCAGTACGTATATCTTGCCAAATACTAGATAGATATCTTAAAACTTGCGTCCGAGAAGAATCACTCATGTTTTCTCTAAAAAATGGTTCGACAGCACTTTTGAAATCGTTGTTTTTACCTCTGATTACTTGCATTTCAATTTCCAGTTTATCCAAGGTGTTTTTATAAAACATTAATTCTGTACCCAGTCCCATAAATTCCATTGTAGAATAAGGAAAAGCGTAATTTGTATTGGCAGCTGAAGCAATGTAATATTCTTTTTGAGAGATCATTTCTCCAGAATTGTAAGCAATAGTAAATTTACCACATTTTTCAAAATTATTAATTGCATTTCGAATTTCTCTAGCTGATGTAAAACCACATTTTAAATCAGAAATTTCAAGAAAAATTCCTTTTATATTTTTATCAGATTTTGCTTTTTCAAATGCAGTCAATAAATCACTCAATCCAATTTTATGATCTAAACTTAATGCAGTTTTATCAAATTTAGTTGAACCTTTTTCAGCAATTTCACCATCCAGAGTTAAATGTAAAATGGTATTTTCTTTCACGACCAACGATTGTGGTTCGATATTCGTTACGCTACTAATAATACCAGTAATAATTAAAATGAAAATAATAGAACCAATGATTGAAACGATTAAGGCAGCGACTAAACTCGGCCAAAATATTTTTCCGAATTTTATTTTTATTGAATTATTCATTTTTAAATTTTTGTAATTGTAAAATTAAAAAACAAAAAACAATTTTTTTAATATTATTTACGAATGGTAGTTAGTTAAGTTAAGTGTTCTAATAAGCGGATAAATGAAATTTGTCCATTGATTATAACCATTCATAATATAAATATAGTATTTAGTCTTAATTGTGAATGAATATTCTACGCAATTAGTATATTGTTCAGTGAAATCTATAAAATAACAAAACTATGAAACAATTTATTACCATATTATCAATGCTTATTTTCTCCATGGCATTGGCTCAAGATCAGTATTCTAGGGTGAAAATAATAACAGATTATGAAGGACTAAAATTATTATCTTCTTTAGGAATTCCTGTAGATCATGGCATTCATAAAGAGAATACCTTTTTAATTAGTGATTTTTCAGCTACTCAAATTCAAACTATTAAAAATAATGGATTTGAAATAGAAATATTAATTGAAGATGTCAAAAAATATTATGTAGAACAAAATAATCCAAATAAGCCCAAAATAGAAAAAAATGTTGGGTGTTCTACAACTGGAGGAGGTTCAGGAAATACATTTAATCCCACAATTCCCTCTAATTTTAATTTAGGTTCAATGGGTGGTTTTTTTACTTATCAAGAGTTTTTGAGTGAATTAGATGCAATGGCAGCACAATATCCTAATTTAATAAGTGTAAAATCTCCAATTAGCAATTTCGTAACGTTTGAAAATAGACCCATTTATTGGGTAAGAATTTCTGATAATCCATCCACAGATGAAACAATTGAACCAGAAGTTCTTTATACTTCTGTACACCATGCTCGTGAACCTAATGCGATGTCAGAAGTGATTTTTTATATGTGGTATTTATTAGAGAATTATAATACGAGTGATGAAATAAAGTATTTGGTTGATAATACAGAAATGTATTTTGTACCATGCGTTAACCCTGATGGATATGTTTATAATCAAACTACTGATCCTAATGGGGGAGGAATGCATCGTAAAAATAGAAGAGATGTTGGCACGACGAATAAAGGAGTTGATTTAAATAGAAATTATTCTTACGGATGGGGAACTACTGGGGTAAGTATGAATGTGGATGATGATACATATCCAGGTACAGGGGCTTTTTCAGAACCTGAAACCCAAGCGATAAAATGGTTTTGTGAAAATAGAGATTTTGTTTATGCGTCAAATGCTCATACTTATTCAAATGATTTATTACACCCTATAGGAACAACTACTGCTGAATTTGCAGTTGATCATGCATATTTTGAAGCATATACCCAGCACATGGCACAATATAGTGGATATACATATATGAAAAGTTCCGATTTATATCCAGCTTCCGGAGATTCGGATGACTATATGTACAAAGTAGATTTAAGTGTAAAGCCACAAATTTTCTCAATGACACCTGAAGTTGGAAGTTCGAATGATGGTTTTTGGCCTGCTTCATCAAATATTACAAATTTATGTATAGATATGTTATTTACGAATATCGTAATGTCTCATTTGCCTCATAAATATATAATTGTTAAAGATTTGGATGCATCTATTGTTGAGACCCAAACAGGAAATTTTAGCCATTCAGCATATCGTTTAGGATACGAAAGTGGAAACGTAACCGTTTCTATTGAACCTCTTTTAGGAATTCAATCTGTTGGTAATCCAATTGTATATAATTTAGCTTTAATGGAAACTCAAAATGGAACAATTTCTTATGTTTTGAATCCAACAATTCAATTTGGAGATGTAATTAAATATGTTTTGAAAACAGATAATGGACTTTGGACTAAAAGAGATACAATTGTGAAAACTTTTGGTTCTTTGACCTTACAATTTGCTGATGATGCTACAAATAACTCCAATTGGAATGGGAATTGGTCATTAACGAGTACTGAATATTATTCACCAAGTAAATCATTTACGGACAGTCCTTCGGGCAATTACACAAACAATGCAACAAAGATTTATACGTTAATAAATCCGATTGATTTGTCAAATGCAACAAGTGGAATGATTACTTATTATGCAAAATGGGATATTGAAACAGATTTTGATATGACTCAATTTCAAATTTCTACAGACAATGGTGTTACTTGGCAATCACAATGCGGAAATTATACGGTACCTGGTTCGAGTGCAAATGGAAGTGTCCAACCTGATGGAGAACCTGTATATGAGGGTCAGCAATCAACATGGGTAAAAGAAGAGATTAGTTTAAGTAGTTATTTAGGACAGTCTATTAAGGCACGTTTTTTATTTAAGTCAGATGGTGGAATGAATAAAGATGGATTTTATTTTGATGATTTTGAAGTTTCTTATAATTTAGATACTTCCTCTTCTGCTGGATTATTAGGGCAATCTATTGAAATAAAAACATTTCCAAATCCAGCTAATAATAGTGTTACTATAAGCACATCAAACGTCATAGAAAAAAGTGAAATTCAAATCTTAGATCAATCTGGTAAAATCGTATGGGCTAAAAATATTTTAGATAAAACAAATAAAATCGTGATTGATACAGAATTAATACCACAAGGCTTTTATACTATCATATTAATGAATAATTCAGGAGTTGTTAAACCTGAGAAATTGGTAATTCTACATTAATTTGCAGTAATTTACGTATTAAAAACCCCGTATTTTTACTAGAAAACCCCGTAAAAACACGGGGTTATTTTTTTGTTTTAAAAAAGTCATTTGATTGATTTTTAATAGCTTAATAAAAACTATTTTTATAGTTTTTATGTTTTATGTAAAAATGATTGTTTTTTTGTGTATTATCTTTGAAGTGTCAAAAGAAATTAAAAACATATACCTAACCACAAAAAAAAGCTCTTCTATTAGAAGAGCTTTTTTATTATAAAAAAATTTCGACTTAAATTTAAAGGAATGCTTCAAAGTTATTTAAGTAACTCTCCTATGTTTGTTTTATCAAAGAAAAAACTTTAAACAATTCAATTGAATCTTAAAGTCAAGAATATATTTTCTATTTTACAATTATTTTATAAAGGTGAAAAAGAATGAGAGTCGGTAAGTAACTTAATAGTTTATAAAA
>JACOTM010000037.1 GCA_016178305.1 Flavobacteriia bacterium
AATGCTTGTGCTCCACAAACGGCTACGGCTACTTATACCGTAATTGTAAATCCGCTTCCAACAGCTACTGCTGGAGGAAGTCAAACTATTTGTTCGAATGGAACAGCTACTGTTTCTGGTGCAAGTGCTACAAATGGTACAATTGCTTGGACTGAAAATGGTGCAGGTTCTATCACTTCTGGTATTAATAGTTTAACTCCTGTATATGCTGCAGCAGCTGGTGATGAAGGAAATACTGTTACTTTAACGATGACTGTTACTAGTACAAATGCTTGTGCATCTCAAACGGCTACGGCTACATATACCGTGGTTGTAAATCCACTTCCGACAGCTACAGGCATAGGGACACAAACAATTTGTGTTGCAAATAATGGAATTGTTAGTGGTATGAGTTCAAGTAATGGAACAATATTATGGACTAGCAATGGTTTAGGTTCGATATTAAATCCTACATCTTTAACCCCAACATACCAACCTGCAGCTGGTGATTCAAGTACAACTGTTACTATGACAATGACTGTTACAAGTACAAATGCTTGTGCACCTCAAACTGCAATAGCGAATTATACTTTTATTATTGACCCTCTCCCAACAGCAAATGCATCTGCAACAGCTGGGGGAACTCAAACGATATGTTCAAATGATTCAGCTACTGTTTCAGGAGCAAGTGCTTCAAATGGTACAATCCAATGGACACATAACGGGCTTGGAACTTTAACGAATACAACGACTATTACACCAACTTATACACCTGTGGCTGGAGATGCTGGAACTACTGTATCCTTAACTTTAACAGTAACAAGTAACAATGCTTGTAATCCTTCTCAAGCAACAGCTGTATATACTGTAATAGTTGATCCATTACCAACAGCTTCTGCTGGAGGAACTCAAACAATATGTTCAAACGGGACAGCTACTGTTTCTGGAGCAAGTGCCTCAAATGGTACAATTCAATGGACACATAATGGATTAGGTACATTAATAAATTCAACATCATTAACTCCTACTTACTCTCCAGTTTCTGGTGATGAAGGGGATACAATTACACTTTTAATGACAGTTACAAGTAATAATACATGTGGAATTGCTTCTGTTTCTGATACTTACACAATCATTGTTGATTCTTTACCTACAGCTTCTGCAGGTGACTCTCAATCAATTTGTTTTGATGGAAATGCAACTGTAAATGGTGCAAATGCAGCTAATGGAACAATACAATGGAATCATAATGGCTCAGGAACATTAACAAACAGCTCAACATTAACTCCAACATATACACCTGGTATAGGAGATGCAGGAAACACTATTACTTTAACAATGACGGTTACAAGTGTAAATGCTTGCGGTCCACAAACAGCATTTGCAACTTATTCTGTAATTGTTAACCCATTACCAACAGCCTCTATTAGTGGAACAAATTCCGTTTGTAAAAATGATGTAAATCAAACTATAACTTTTATAGGTGGAAACGGAACAGCTCCATATACTTTCACATACAATATAAATGGAAATGCTCCTCAAACAATCGTAAGTTCTGGAAATTCAGCAACTATAAATGTTTCTACTAATATTGTTGGAACGTTTACGTACAATTTACTAAGTGTTGAAGATGCAAGCTCAACTAATTGCTCTAACCCACAAACGGGAAGTGCTGTTATTACGATAAACGCTCTACCAACTGCAACAATTTCAGGATCAACTTCTATATGTGTTGGAAATAATGCAACAGTTACGTTCACAGGCACACCTAATTCAACCGTTACATACACATTAAATGGTGGTGCAAATCAAACTGTTGGTTTAAATAATTCAGGAAATGGTATATTAAATGCTGATGCTTTATTGAATGATGCAAATTATAGTTTGGTACAAGTTACAACAAATTCACTTCCTGCTTGCTCTCAATTAGTAAGTGGAAATGCTAATATCGTTGTTGTAGCATACCCTCCAAGTCCTTCAACCAGCCCTAATACAACTTATTGTGTTGGAGAATCTATTGTTGATATGACTGCTAATAGTAGTGCAAGTGGAACCTTAATTTGGTATTCTGATGAAGACATGTTGGATTCAATTGGTACAGGTACGAATTATATGCCTTTATCTTCTTCTAGTGCCTATTTTGTGACAGAAACCAATAGTATTGGTTGTAAAAGTGAACCAAGTCAAATTACTATTAATGTAATAAACTGTGAAGTAATATTCCCTACAGCATTCACTCCAGATGGAGATAAAGTAAATGACACTTGGATAGTTGAAAATTTAGATAATGTATATCCAAACAGTGTTGTTCGAATTTTTAATCGTTGGGGTAACATTGTTTTTGAATCTGAAGCTGGAAAATATGAACAATATCCTTGGGATGGTAAAATAAATGGTGATAATTTACCTGTTGCATCCTATTACTTTTCGATAGAATTTAATGACAATAAAACTGAAACTAAAAAAGGTATTGTTACAATAATTAGAAAATAATATTACATAAAATATTTAAAATGAAAAATATACTAATTGTATTCGGAATTATTTTAACTTGTTTAAGTTATGGACAACAAATTCCACAATACAGCCAATATATGAGAAATCAATATATGGCTAATCCTGGTGCTGCTGGATCATATGATTTTATGGATATAACTTTATCTGGAAGATCGCAATGGACAGGTTTTGATAATGCTCCGATGACTTCATACTTGTCTTTTACTTCCCCCGTAAAAACTAATCAAGCAAAATACAACCCTGGCATTCGTACTGGAAGCGGAATTGTACCAAACCCATCAGTTGGAACAGGAAAATTAAAACATGCCTATGGAGGACAATTTTTAGCTGATCAATACGGTGCTTTTAGAAAAATGCAATTTTCTGGAACTTACGCAATTCATTTACCATTAACGGATAAAATGAATTTATCATTTGGAACAAAAATTGGACTATCAAATAATGCTTTTATTCAAAGTCGAGCAGTTGTTATTGACCCAACAACAGATCAAACATATATAGATTACACAAGTAACAATGCCAGCAGAAATTTTGTAGATATTGGTGCTGGATTGTATTTATATTCAAATAAGTTTTTCTTTGGCTTAGCTGCTGATCAATTGACAAAAAAGATGATCAGTTTTGGTGCAAGTTCCGCAAATTATGATCCTCAAATTTATTTCAATATTACAAGCGGCGTGAAATTACAAGCTTCTCAAAACATCAAAATTATACCTTCATTTATAGTAAAATATATGGCTCCTGCTCCAATCTCTATTGAAGGATCTATATTGGTTGAGTACAAAGATTGGTTATGGACAGGTGTTTCATACCGCAATACTGATGCAATTATTGCTATGGTTGGTTTAAATATTAATCGAAAATTAAAATTTGGCTATTCGTATGATTATTCGATTTCTAAATTTAATAAATATAGTTCTGGTGGACATGAATTAGTATTAGGTATTATGCTCGGAAGATAAAAAAATACGAAGCTGTCTTTTGTAATTTCTTCGTATTTTTTGCAACCGAAAGATAGATAAAAGCAATTTTTATTAATATTAAAAAGAATTTGACAATTATTTTCTATTTCTTAATTGTCAAATTCTTTGGCTTTCTGGATATACTATAAACGCCCGCAAAAATTAACAACATGTAAATTATTTTGGAAAAGGTTATCGTGTCTGTATAATCAGCAGCTATTCCCAAAGCACTTAATGTAAATGCAAAAAACATTACCAAAACAGGTTGAAGATAAATATACGAACTGGAAATAGAAGGACTCAAATATTTCAATCCATACATTGTAAGTAAATAGGTTAAAAAGGTGACACCTACTACGACATAAATAATTTTCAATATTACTGTAAAAGTTAAAGCACTAAAATTTGTTGCTATAAAATCAGGAATTGTTGGTGGATAACTTAAAATAAAAATGACTCCAAAAGTAAATGTATAAGTAATAACTGTTAAAGGCTTATATTTTTTCATTAATGGCTTTGCAATTACGAGATATATGGCATAACTAACAGCATTTATAAATAAAAACAAATCACCTAGCATTGAATCTCCTTTTCCAGAGCCACCTGCTAAAGTCAATAATATAGCTCCTATAGCTCCCAGAGTAATTCCAAATATTTTCTGAAAGGTTATATTTTCTTTCAAAACAAAAAAAGATAAAATCACGACTAGAATAGGATTCACAGTCATAATAATCCCTGAATTAATAGATGAAGATAAATTTAAGCCATGAAAGAAAAACAATTGATTAATCGCTACACCAAATAAACCACAGGCAATTAATCTTAAATAATCTTTCTTTTCAATTTTTTCAGAAATAAAAAAAAATTTAACTAACCAAAATAAAAATGTTGCACCTAAAGCACGAAACAAAATAAATACATTGGGAGTTAAATAAATAGGCATGACGCCTTTCGCTAAAATATGACTTGCACCGTAGAGAGTATTAACCCAAAAAAGTGCAAAATGTGCTCGAAAAGTAGAAGACATTATTTTTGAAAAGATAGAATTGCTGCTTCAACTTCCTTTTTTGCATTTCCAATAAAAATGTTTTCTCCATTAATGATAAATGGTCTTTTTAAAAACGTATATTCTTCCAATAAATATTTTTTATAATCCGCTTCTGTTAATTGCATTTCATTTAAACCTAATGAACGAAATTTAATGGCACGTTTAGAAAATAATGCTTCATAAGAACCAACTTTTTCCTTCAACCAATCCAATGTTTTAGCATCAATATTTTCTGTTTTAATGTCTTGAAATATTGTATCTTCAGAAGGGCTTAATTCCTTTATAATTTTTTGACAAGTGCTGCAAGTACTTAAATGATATATTTTTTTCATGTTTTTAAATCAATTTGTATGTAATGAAATCTTTCGATTTTAAACCAAAACACATCCCTTCTATTGCCCTTGCATATATGAATCGTTACTTTTTCTGTCTTGTTCCGATCCTTTTTGGCAACCATTTTTTGATTTTTTCTTCTCTAACAACCAAATAATTTTCACCTTAAATAATATCGGTCTATATTTCGATGAATACCATCTTAAACTAGGATTTCCTTTATTCCATTCGTAAAATCCAAGTATTGGAATTTGTGCTCCTGGAACAATACTCCCGTGCAAAAAACGAATTCCTACTCCCAAATCATAATGCATCTGTGCTACAAAAGGTTTGTGAAAATATTGAGTTTCTGGTAATGATGCATCTTTATAATTTCTGTTCCCATTCAAAACACGATAATCAAAATTTAAACCTAAACCATTATCAATGTATATTTTCCCATTGATTTTAGTGTTGTGATGTAATGTAAAACGACCATAACCATAGCCGTTATAATATCGCCCTTCTCCTGTCTCTACATTTGTGATACTTCCTGAAGGAGATAAAAAATTAATAGTCGTTTTTTCTGTTCCTCCTAAATATTTGAAACCTAATCCCCAGTCATAATAAGTAATTAACCGACTTTTAAAAAGGGGATGTTTCCGTTCTCCTGTTGGATAATGTACCATCCCTACTTCTGCAAAAACACCAACTAATCCTTCCGGATCGAAGGAATAATTATAAGGTCTTACGGCATCAGCAGGAGACTGAAAAACTTCATTTTTTTGTTTAGTTAACATATACGTTGGACCAAAAGAAAATTGCAATCCATAATTTCGAAATTCAAGATTATGCACTTTCCCAAAAGCATTTTTTCGTTTTGAAGGCGTTAAATCTCTTTGAGAAAAAACGAATGTCGATGCTAAAACAAATAAAAAGCAGAGATGAAATTTTCTCATAAGAAAAAGATTTTCAATTGAATTTATGAATAATTACAAAAATAACGATTTTAGAAATAACCCTTACATGAATCAAAGAATGAAATTAACATGTTTTTGGTTATAAACAACTTAAAAATTCCATTTCATTGTGCGGGTATTAATGAATGAAAACGATACTTTCCATGTAGTCGTTGGGTTAATATGATTTCCATCTGAAAGAACACCGTAGATTCCTAATCTTAATATTTGACGAGACAATCTGAAATTTCTTTCCAAACCACCCAAGACTTCATAATGTTGCCAATTTAATTCTCGGACATAAAGTGCTCCTCCTCCAAAGACCAATCCTAACCTAGTTTTTTTCATGAAAGGGATTTTATTAATAATCGCACTATTGTCATGATGAATAAAATGAAATTCAAATATTATTTTTTTCGAAGGTAAAGATTTAGTCAATCCTTGAAATGAATACAACGGATTTGAAAAAATAAAAGGATCACTTCTACGATTATATTTATAATCTGCATCATACAAAGCTCTAGAACTTAAAAATTTTGCTGTTTTAAAATGATAGCTTGTCGTTCCAAGTGTTCCAAGTTTAAACGTTTGCCTGATTCCTACCAATCCATACTCATGATCAACATCGCTTCCTATTAAACCGGGAATTCCTCGTTCATATTTTGCATAAAATGTTGGCCATTTTGAACCTAAAACTACTTTTCTGTTTTTTTCCTTCATATATTTTTGACCTGGCGTATAATTTATTTGCAATTCACCTATGAAAGCTTGGTAGGTTTTAAAGTGGGATGGTTCATTGTTTGGAATTACTTTATCAAAAGCATTAATGAATTTATAATTATCAATATTTCGTCTTTCTGAATAAAATCCGGAAGCCATGGCATAAAACCCATTCCATAACTCACGTGAATAATAAGCTGTAAATTCCGTTTTTTCGATGAAATTGGCTCTTTTATAGACTTGGGTGACGGCATCATATCCGACAATTGCTCCAAAATCATTTGATATTTGCATTCCAATAGTGCCAAAATGAAAAGGATCATGTAGATAAGCCGATTGCAAATTTCCTTTGAGATCTTTATTTAAAAATCCATAGGAAACATCCGTTGCAATATCTAAGCTCCGTTGATTTTTCCACTTTTTAAAATAATAAAATCCAGGGTCTAAACGTGGCCCTGCGATGTAAACAGGCCTAATTAAACCAGCCAATGAATTGATAGTCCATTGCACTTTTTTATCTCGATTTCGATGATCTACTCCAAACCATAAAACTTTTAGCGGTGTTATTTTATTAAAAATATGATCTATAGAGTCTAAATATTCTTTTCTATTTTCAACATCGTGAATACTATCTTTTACAATTATAAATCTTTTTTCATCTTCCGTTAATGCAGTGGCACGGGACTGATTCCAAAAAGTAGAATCTTTTTCATAAGCTTCTTCTTCCGTTACCGAAAGTTCATTGGAAAAAAATTTAGGTGAAAATTTAGGCTTAAAATTATACTTCGAATAATCAACTGTAGTAGAGCCAGATGAAATTTTGTTTTTATTTTTAATACCATACGTTAGAACTTGACTTTTCAGAATACAAATAGAATCACCTGGAGTATCAAACTCCTGTTTAATTGTAAAATAGTCATAAAGTAATAAATTTCCTTTAGCCATAGATAATTCAAGTTTTTGAACGAGCCAAACAGAATCAATTACCCAAATAAATCCTTCTAAAGTTGTCGTTGCGGTATTTCTGGGAATAATTTTTATCTTATGAATTTTACGTCCATTTTCTTCATATTGCTCAACTAATCGGTATTTATACGATAATATACCCGGTCCTGAAATAGGGGAACTTACAGGAGATTGATGTAAATCGTTCAGATGCAATAAGTTTTGAAAAAAATTGAAATCCGATTTGACAGTAGTTGTATAATACAAATCTTGCGTATTCCCTCTTGCTTCATAAGCATTTCTAATTTCTTTAATTTTTGTAGGTGGTGCAAAATGTCTTGTTAATTGTACTTCTATTAAATTCATTCCATTAATGAATAAATTTTCTGCTTTTTTCTTTTCTTCAAATGGATCTTTTGGAATTTCAGTATTAGAATCTGTTGTGTTTTCTGTTTTTTTTTCTTCTTTATTTTTCTTTTTTTCTTTGACAATAAAATCTAATTTTTCACTTGCTTTAATATATACCTCACATGAATGAGGGTAATTCCAAGGATTAATTGTATCTCTCTTGGCTACAACTTTGAGCATAATTTCCCGTCCTGGATTCGACTTTTTAGCCGTAATAGCTACTTCTCCTAAATCTTGAATTTTCGTAGGAAATAATTGCATATCTTTTTTAAGATCAAAATTGCTAATTGCAATATATGCTTCCCGATCATCATAACCATTTGCAGTAAAAACTAAAAAATATTCTCCTATAAACAAACGCATTTCATAATAACCATTGATATCTGCTACCGTTCTTAATTCAGCATTGTTTTTTGAATAAATTTGAGCAAAAGGAATTGGTGAATTCGTTTCATCTGTAATAATTCCACTGACTAAATTTTGAGAATTTACAAAAAAAAGGCAAAAAATTGAAATGAATAGTGTTAATAGTACTTTGTGAGTCATAAAAATATAACGAAAAGTTTGTTAAAAGTTACAATTGAATCAATATACAAAGGAAATGATTGTTTTTTAAATTAATTGTTAAAAAACTGTAATTTATCTTGCTTTGTCAGCATACCATAAAAAATTAAATAATCATCATTCAATCACTTGAAAAATAAGGTTTTGTTAATTCATTTTCAAATTAATACCCATGTAAATTAAGTAGGTTTCCATCTAAAATTTCAACTTGTTTTTTCATTTTTTTCTGAATAATTTTAAAATGA